>WFQM01000252.1 GCA_015487095.1 Gammaproteobacteria bacterium
AAACTGGGTTATCAGCAGGTCCAAACCCAAAAGGATCTGGCGCAAAACGACCGTGTCAGCCTAGGGTGCTGGGTAGAGTCCATACAAGAAACGTAGAATTTCGGCCGTAATCGGGCTAGGATTAGGACATGGATTCACTCACTACCGATTTCATTAAAATCCGTGAAATCCACTTTCACAATGTGGACCCGGCAAGCAACGATGCCCGCGAGGCGTTGCTCCTGTTGCTGGACATGCCCGGTATTGAAGATGTCCGCACCCTGACTGACATCTGTATTCAAGTCAACTACGACATCCGCCAGGTTACCCTGCAAACACTGGAAGCCGCGCTGATGGAAGTGGGCTTCCATCTCGACAACAGCCTGTTGATCAAAATGAAACGCGCATTATTTTATTACACGGAAGAAACCCAGTTGATGAACCTGGGTTATCAACATGATCAGGCCAGTTCCACACTCGATATCTTTGTTAATTGTTATAATCAACGTAAACATGGCTGCCGTGATCAACGGCCGGAGTATCTGCGACATTACTCCTGAAAAAACACCCGCTTTCGGTTATTCCTGAGACCTTCGATGAACGATCACCAACTCCTCCGCTATAGCCGACAAATCATGCTGCCCCAGATGGACATTGCCGGACAGCAACGCCTGATGCAGTCCCACGCATTGATTATCGGCCTCGGCGGACTGGGCTCTCCCGTCGCCATGTATCTGGCATCAGCCGGCGTGGGACAACTGACGCTGGTGGATTTTGATACCGTGGATTTATCCAATCTGCAACGGCAGATTGTTCACCGCCACAGTGACATCGGCCGCGCCAAGGTGGACTCCGCAGCAGACACACTGCATGCCCTGAATCCGGAAATCAAAATAAGCACGCTGGACAAAAAGCTCACTGACGAAGCACTCACCCAGGCCGTCCAGCAGGCAGATGTGGTCATCGATGCCTGCGACAATTTTGCCACCCGTTTTGCCATCAACCAAGCCTGCGTCAGCACACACACACCGCTGGTGTCCGGCGCAGCCATTCGCCTGGAGGGACAGGTATCCGTTTTCCCGAATACACCCGACGAAACGACAAATGCCCCCTGTTATCGCTGCCTTTACGATGACATCCCCGAAGCCGAAGCCAGATGCAGCGAGACGGGTGTACTCGCCCCCCTGGTGGGTATCATCGGCAGCATTCAGGCCACCGAAGCCATCAAACTGCTCAGTGGACTGGGCACGCCTCTTGCCGGACGCTTGTTAACTCTGGATGCCAGCACTCTGGAATTCCGCGAAATTCGCCTGCGCCGTGACCCACAATGCCCGGTCTGTAGTAAATCGCCAGACATGCCCGCCAAAATATAACCCCTAATGAATATAAAGAAATTGACCCTGTCATATTTTCAATAAATACTATGGCCACTGTTTCAGCAATATATTTTCCTAACGGTCCTGGATGAGCCGGTTAATATTTCCCGCTCACCCGACATGGCGTTAACAACTGCAAAAATATTACATAACATGCTGTTGACGTATTATTAAGAAACGTGCATGTAATACCCCCCTGTTTAGCACTCATACTTCAGTCTGTTTTTGTTCATTCTGATTACCGGTAAAACGTTGGAGGAATACGGAAACCTTGAACAAAAACGCGGGAATAGTTCGAGTGCTTGCGGCTAAAGAGCAGACACAACAATAAATAGGTGCTTTAGAAAAAATAGTAACAGCATGGACGTGGGGAGTGACCCAGGTGACAAAACCAAGACACAAATATAGGGAAATTGGGGAGAGTTTAAAATGAACACAGGCCCGCGCATCACAGGCATCTATTTATGTGTGTTCATCACATTTTTCCCGTGGCCTGCCTTTTCAACAGATACCGCTGACCACAGCGCCACTGATCACGAAAATGACAACGCTCTCATGGGCGTCGGTGCCCATTTTGCGTGGATTTTATTTGATGCCATCAAGGCTGACCTGGAAACCAAAGTCGGTCGCCGTGTCATTTTGTTTGGTGAGAACTCCATGCTTGGCGTCGGCTGCAATGCTGGCATCAAGGCCACCAGACAAGCCACCCAAAGCCGGGAAACATTTGGTTTTATCTGTTGTTCATTAAGCGATGAAGAAATCGAAAAAGAACAACTTATCGTCTATCCACTGGTCAAAGAACCCATTCTGATTCTTACCCACAAGGACAACCCGGTGGACAACCTCAGCTCAGATCAGGTACGCGCTATTTTCCGTGGTGATCTGGCAAGCTGGGCCGACGTTGATGAAACGGACAAACCCATCGTGGTGGTCACGCGCCTGCATTGCAAAAAACGTCCCGGTCACTGGAAAACCATTTTGCCCGATCACAAGGAATTCCGTCAGGAACGTCTGAATGTCACCAGTGCTGCGGCCATGGTGCAGCGGGTAGGCGATTTCCGTGGTGCCATTGGCCATACCGGTGCCACCTGGATATTCGATGCCAAAGACCCGATAAAAATCATCATGGTAGATGGCTCCAGGCCCACAGCAGAAAACCTGCGCAACGGCAAATACCCTTTCTATCGCCAACTCTCAGCCATCACCAACCGCAATCCATCACCGGATGTGGTTAAACTTATTAACGAAGCACAGACCGGCGAAGCCTTCCGCAAAATTGCCCGGCAATATGAGCTGCTGCCACTCAACCCGATGCGACCAATGCTACCGGCAACCCCGGCAAATGCCGTAACGCGATAACATTTTCTGTTTATGCTAACCACTTACCGCGCACGCCTGTTTTTTTACACCATTTTGCTCATCACATTTTTGGTGGCGACACTTGCATATACCTATATTTATTCCCGCGACGCTATTCTGGAACAGGCCAGATACAACCTTTCAAACACAGCCCGCTTGCTCACCGGCAATATCAAAATGGAAGAAAATGGGCTCCTGCACCATGCTGAGGTGATTCGTGATGACCCACGCATCCAGGAATACATGTACATGGTCACCAAAATAGGAGCTGAAGAAGATGCCTTGCGTCGGCTTTTTAAACGCGACTTTGGCTGGCTTCCCGTAGAACGTTTTGTCTTTCTTGACCTGAACGGGCAACCACGACTCAATACGAAAAATGCCGACCTTGCCAATGCTGTGCAGGAACACATG
>WFQM01000253.1 GCA_015487095.1 Gammaproteobacteria bacterium
TTAGGTCTAATTACATGCCCTATTTCTTCCATGTCCACATTGTCGTCCTTGCAAGAGAACAACTATTACGCGTCATTTCGCCTTGCCATAAAAAAATATGACGCACACTTAGGAACATGCATCTCAAGCGCCACGGGTATATCTACTCCCGATTCAAGCAAACAAATAATTTCTCCTGCACCTGAGGATAACTACGTAATTCCTCGCGAAACATACCACCCATAACAAGATGCACAAAACCCTGGTTATTTTCTGCCTGCATCAGTTCACCAACAGCATTGTAATTTGCTCCCGGTATATTTTCTCCCGCCCCCATTTCCTGTACCTCAAAAGGAAAAATTCGGATTTTATAATCCAGTTCTTTTTTCAGACAACGGCCTAACCAGCCAATGGCTCGACTTGACTGTTCACCATAACCACTGAGAATAATATCAGCGTGAGAGGCGTTGGAAGTGTAGACTTTATTCTTTTCAAAACTATGTAATTGTACGACGTAACTATCAGCTTCTATGGCCATCAAAGCACGTGTAAAGGCCAACATATAACCCTTTGCCGGTGGCGTCCGCGAATCAGGCGACAATGGTGAATGCACGGGCAACTCGGCCGGACTCGTATTCCAAGCTGCTGCACGAAAATTATTTTTGGCCATTAATTCCAGTGTAATAACTTCCGTTTCTGCATCATGAAAACTGTGTGGCGCTTGTAATACTGTTGTTGATTCCTGATTAATCGCAAAAACAAAAAAACCTTTTCCATCATATTTTTTTGTACCTTTATCAAGCTCTCGCAATACCAACAATGGGCCAGTTTCACTCGTTTTTTCGATCAATCCAAAACCCAAATTCTCCCATTGCTGCCGCAGTTCTGAATTGTTCTCTCCGGAAAATACACGTTGAAATAATTTTTCTGCCAGCACCAGTTCTGCTGCGCTTGGCAATTGCGCCTTTTCAATACCTTTCTCTGGCATACTCACCTGAGCGCTGCGTACTTCATGCAACATTTCTGCCAGGGTTTCCGCTACTGCCCAATGCGGCATTGTTAGTAACAAAAATAATAACAGGCCACCCAGAAAGCGTATGCGCAACAATGGATAACTCAAATTAGTTATTTTTTTTGGCAATAGTTCATTTCTCATTATGTTTATTTTTCTGCTTTGAGCGTTTACTTTAAACGAGTCACACCACATCGGCATATTGTAACACTCTACGACCATTAGTATTATTCTCGGGCTCTCCTGGAGCATTCTTGAAAACTTCAGCCAATAAACATGTAAGGAGCTTCCAGCTTCACCACAACCGGCATTTTATTTCTGGTTTTAATCAGATAGAGCCAACTACTGTTTGTTAGACACACAAAACATCTGTTTGTATCCTGTTTACTTTTAACTCAATTCACTGACATGAGACACATCACTATGCTGACAACTGATCGTTGACTAACACCCAGAACCCGATGTTGTTCCTGTCCGCACACAACCACAAAAACCAGAATATTTTTATGGGGTTTATGAGTACACCCACAACACCCCAAACTGAAAAAACCAGTGACCGCTTGCAGGATGCAATTTCACAGCCTGTCCCCATCCTCCTCGAAGCTTCATTAACCCGGTAACAGCACTTTATTGCCTACATTTTTAACTCCCTGTAAAATGTAGGCTTGATTTCATTAATGATAATCATTATCATTCGCAACAAGTTAGCTACATACTGGAAAACCTCTCATGAAACACATTCCCACCACCCTGCTTCTCAGTCTGCTTGCGCTTGTTTTGTCTATCCCTCCCCTGACTTCATTCGCTGATGACAGTCTGATCATCTACTCCGGTCGCAGTGATAAATTTGTTAAACCGGTCATTGCCGAGTTCACCCGACAAACTGGCATCAAAGTCACTTTGCACACAGGCAAATCTACAGCGCTACTCAATAAACTGCGCATTGAAGGTGCGCGCACCGATGCTGACCTGTTCCTCAGTAACGATGCAGGTAATCTGCAGCGTGGCAGTGACTGGGGTCTGTTTCGTGCAATGACTCCCTCATTGGTTGCGCCCATCGACAAACGCTATCGCGCTGCCGACAATACCTGGGTAGGCCTGTCTGCCCGTGCGCGGGTACTGGTAGTCAATACACAAGGGCCGTGGGCAGACAAACTCGATTCGGTGTTCGATCTTGCCAACCCGGCACTCGATAGCAAGCTAGGTATCACTAACAGCACCAATGGCAGTTACATCGCCGGTGTAACGGTATACATGCTCGCCGCAGGCAAGGACAAAACCCGCCAGTGGCTGCAAGGCATGAAAGCCAACGTACATGGCAAGGTGTTCAACAAACACCGCCAGATCGTCAAAGCCGTAGCCAGTGGCAAATTACAGGCCGGATTGGTAAACCACTATTATATTTATCGTCATCTCGACAAATATCCTGATGCACCCATCAAAATCGTATTTCCCGATCAAGGCAAAGACGGCATGGGCGTAGCCTGGAATGTCGCCGGTATCGCCATCAGCAAACACACCGCCAAAGCAGCGCTGGCGGAAAAACTCGTGGCCTTTCTGACATCAACAACTGGACAAAAACAATTCGCCGAGGTCAACCGCGAATACCCTGTCCGGACCGGCGTCGCCGCCAGCCCAATGATTCCCGCTGCGGGCAGCTACCGGGTTGCCGATGTACCCATGTCAGCACTGGGAAAGCAACGTGACGCAACGCTGGACCTGATTGAAGAGGTGGGAATGCCGTGAGAAGTCATCACGCATTCCCTGGAATGAGGGGCTAGTGTAGTGTCTCGTATAAAACGTGGATATAGGAAGCTCCTCAAAGCACGAGGGCAAGGCGCAGACCGCAGGGAATGTCGGCTACCTTTCCAAGGTCTGCAACGCCGCAATCGTGCTTTGAGGGGCTTCCCGGAGGGCGAGCCAAGGACTTTTTCCGGCACTTCAAATTTGGCTTGTCTATATCTGCGTTTTATATGAGACACTGCACTAGATTGGCCTCTTCGTTTCTCTCATTTACCGGCCCATTGCGGGCCGGTCGGCGTTTTACCTCCCTGGGCGGGCTCGCCACTGTTGTGGTGTTGCTGGCCGCCATGCCATTGCTGTATGTCATCTACAACAGCCTGCAATTATCCGCCAATGAATGGCTCCGGTTATGGAGCAGCCGACTGCCGGAGCTGCTGTGGAACACACTGTCACTGGCGGTACTGGTCGCTATCGGTTGCGTATTTCTGGGAGTATCCAGCGCCTGGTGGATCGCCCGCCGCGATTTCCCCGGACGCAAACTCGCCACCTGGCTGATGATCCTGCCACTCACCGTACCCACTTATGTCTTCGCACACATCTACACCACCCTGCTGGAAGAAGACGGCTGGCTGGGTCGATTGTGGCTGGAACTGTTCGGCGAAAGCACACCACTACCGGATTTATACAATATCTGGGGCGTAACTCTGATTCTTTCACTGGCCGGTTTCTCCTACGTGTTTCTGCTGGCACGCGCCGCGCTGTCGCAGCCGACCCGTTCACTGGAAGAGGCAGCACGTATTCAGGGGGCTTCGACACTGGAGGTCTTTTGGCGGGTAAACCTGCCGCTGTTACGCCCAGCCATCGCCGCCGGACTGGCGGTGGTGGTACTGCACGTACTCTCTGATTTTGGCGCAGTCAGCATGCTGCGTTTTCAGACGTTCACCCTGAGTATTTACCTGCAAATGAGCGGTCGCTTTGATTATCAAGCCGCTGCCGGATTATCGCTGATACTGGTGATGTTGAGTCTCACTTTTTTGGTACTGGAACGATTCTTCCGCAGTCGTCAGCGCTATTATTCCGCGCGCCACTCACGCCAGCAACCATTACGCAGGGCCACACGGCTGGAAACCAGCCTGATCTGGCTGTGGCTGGGGTTGATTACCCTGCTGGCTTTCGGCCTGCCTCTGGCCTGGATGCTAAGCTGGAGCTGGCAGGCCTGGGCGGGAAATCTCATCAATGCTGAATTCTGGGGCTACGCCGGTAACTCATTGATGGTAGCAGTAATTGCCGCCACACTTGCAGTAATTGCCGCCTTCCCCGTCGCCTTTTACAATGCACGCAAACGCTCAGTAGGCAGCCAGACCCTGCTGCAATTTTCCAGCGTCGGCTTTGTGCTACCCGGCCCGGTAATTGCGTTGGGTATCCTCAGTTTTTTGCTCGCACAACTACCGTTTCTTTATGGTGGACTGGCCGCATTACTCATCGCGCTGGTCATTCGTTTTCTGCCACTCGCGGTGCAATCCCAGGATGCCGCCCTGGCCCAGCTCACCCCCTCGGTGGAGCAGGCCAGCCGCAGCCTCGGTGCCGGGCCGCTGGAAACGCTGTGGCGCGTGATACTGCCGATGATTCGTGGCGGCATGGCCACGGCCTGGGTATTGGTCTTTATCGATACCCTCAAAGAACTGCCCGCAACACTGATCCTTCGCCCCACCGGCTTCGATACCCTGCCAGTTCGTATATGGATTGAAGCCAGCGAAGAAATGCTGGAGCTGGCTGCCCCCGCTGCACTGATGTTAGTTATTGGCACCCTCCCCGTACTATGGATCATGATGAAAAACCATGCTGTGAAAATGGGTTCAGACTAAGCAAAACTGTCGGTTTTTCTTACACCACTATCATCCCCAATATGGGTTTATTGACCAAAAATGCTCATCTAATTGATTTATAAAGCCATATTATTTTTGGCCCGAATATTGCTGTTGCGCATAAAATGATCAATAATGCGCATTCAACGCAGAGTGGATTGTTTATCAACCATCGTTCGACATTCGTATGGATAGACAACGCGGTTTATTACCAACCTAATTTTGTCAGCAGGCATGAGCGTATGAAACAAAAATTCCAGCAGCTTATTAATTTTCGCCGTAACCAGTATTTCTTTCTGTTGCTATGCAGCACCTTGCTCGGCAGCCCTGCCGCTTTTGCCGGACAGATCAGCGAGCAAAAACGCGCAGCGAAGGAATTACGTTGCCTGGCACTGAATATCTATTTTGAGGCCCGGGGAGAAAAACCGGAGGGACAATTTGCCGTCGCTCTGGTCACCATGAATCGCATGCAGAGTCGGCATTACCCCAGCAGTGTGTGTGGTGTAGTCTGGCAAAAACGGCAATTCAGCTGGACCCACGATGGTAAAAGCGACCGCCCCACGGACATGCGCGCCTGGAAACTGGCCAAAAGAATTGCCCAGGTTGCCTACCTGGGATACAACAGATTATCCGCACACGGTCGCAAAGCGCTGGATTTAACCAAGGGTGCTTTACATTTCTACGCCCCCAGTCTAGCCGCACCCTATTGGGCAGAAGTCCACTCGGTAACGCGCGTCATCGGTGGACATGTTTTTCTGACAGGCCGTTCTTAAACCTAAATTAATCAGTTGAGCCGTCGCGAGAGCGGCTAAGGTGCTCAAGATCAATGACTTTTTCGGTTATTTTGAATGAAAGCGTATCACCCATACGGTGAGTTCAAAATGTTCGAAAAAGTCCTTGAGATTGGGTGCATTAGACGTTCGCAGTAGGCTCAACTGATTAATTTAGGTTAAACCTGACACATCATTTACACCGGCTCCTTCCAGGAAACATTGTCTTCTGACTGCATTGCACGCACACTCAGCATGTAAGGTCTGGTATCAGACGACTCGTAATAGGTACGGGTCATCATTTCACTCATGATGCCAGTCGTAAAAAACTGGATAGACACCACCACCAACAGGATACCCAATAACAGCAGCGGGCGATCACCAATATTTTCACTAAAGGCAATTTTCAGTATCGCCAGATAAGTCAACATGCCGCCACCCAGCGCACCAATCACCAAGCCTATACGGCCAAAAAAATGTCCGGGCCGTGCGCGAAAACGCATAAAAAAATACACGAACAATAAATCCAGCAACACCCGATAAGCACGAGAAATTCCATATTTCGACTCACCAAATTGCCGCGCGTGATGTGTCACTACTTCCTCTTTGATACGTGATGGCGAGGTGTTTGATGCCACCCAGGCAGGAATAAAACGATGCATCTCACCATACAAACGTATACTTTTAATAATCGCAGCGCGATAAACTTTCAGGCTGCAACCATAATCGTGTAACTCCACACCTGTGATGTTACCAATCAACCGATTAGCGATACGCGAAGGAATTTTACGCATCAGCAGATTATCCTGGCGGTTCTTGCGCCAGCCGGACAACAAATCCAGATCTTCGCACAGCAAGCGCGATACCATGCGCGGAATATCGATAGGATCATTTTGCAAATCACCATCCATGGTCACAATCACCTCCCCTCGTGCCGCATCAATACCCGCCTGCATGGCAGCCGTTTGACCAAAATTACGTTGCAGCTCAATAAGACGCACATGTCTGATTCCCTGCTCCGACAACAACTGGCAGACCTTTTGCACAGTAGCATCTGAGCTACCATCGTCCACCAATAACAACTCCCACTTTTCCGGGTAATTGGCCAATGCCTCATTGGTGCGCTCAATCAGCGGACCAACACTGCCTTCTTCGTTATACAGGGGAATGACCACAGACAAAGGGGCCGCAGTAAAGGATGATTCGTGAGAATCAGTCTGATTGGTGGTGCTCATTAAAGGTGTGACTCCCGCATCAAGCCGCACAAACGGCCTGAATTCATTTTATCTGAATTATTTTTGCGTGAGTATAGCGGATACTGTCAGTGTGCGGGCTGCCTGTGCAAGCATGCGTTCTATTGTGGAGCAGTATCCTGCACCGGAGCCTGGTGGGTAAACTCATGATACCGCACCTGACGACGAAACACGTCCATGTCGATGGGTTCAAGTACCTCATCCATCAAACTTTTCATCGGAAGAGGGCGAGAATCCGGTCCCGTTTTCTTCCAGGGCACAATGTATAACACCTTGGGCAACTCACGGGCACCCGTAATTTCAGTTTCCTCCAGCTCCAGCCTAACTTCGGCCACCGTCGGCATCGCCAAAAATACCAGCAACATCAACCATATCCAACGCACAGAAGTTTGCTTATTCAATAGCATGGCTCACCTGTTCCGCTTTTTCTGATTTTGCGTAACGAACAGGGCTCAACTTACCTAAAGCCTGAAAGCTTTTTTTGACCCATTCGTTATAAACACCCGCCACCGCACGCTCGGCATTCACTACATGTACATCAATGGCTTTTTCCTCAAAGGGGAAAGCCTGCTCTTCCAACAAAATATCATACTGTTCCAGCTCTTCTGCTGACAACCCTTTGGGCCGTTCCGAATTAAATAAACCCTGACCAAAGTCATTATAAATTTCTGCGATACGGTATGTGGAAGCAGTGGTCACTGCCTCGATACCATAGTTCGCTGCATCCGTATAAGCCTTGATACTTTCTTCCATCAGTTTTTTCTTTTTCTGTAAGTTTTGTTTCAACGGCTGCACCAAACGTACTTTTCGGTACACCGTGTACGTGGGCCCAGCAAGCTCCAAGGCAGCTTCTGCCGCAAGATAACGACTGCGATCAGTGGCCGGACCTTCCTTGTTTGCCTCGATAATTTTCCCTAACCAATAATTACGCGATAAAGCCTGTTTTTTATTGAGATAAATTGTTGCCAACCGATGACGTGCTTCAATCGCCTCATCAAAAGGACGTGGAAACGCCGTCACGTAACGCTTATAAGCGGCAATAGCCTCGTCCTGTCGTTTTGCTTTTTCATAAAATTCAGCAATCTGCCATAGCAACAAACGTTTTTTATTACTATCGGTTTCATTGCGATACAAAACCTCATACGAATCAGCCGCACGCTTCCAGTCACCACTTTTTTCATAGGCCAGCGCCAGTTTTTCATCCGCACCAGAGCGCAGCTTGTGGCGAGGGTAAGCGCGTACAAATGCCTTTAATACCGGGATGGCCATAGCCCAGTCCTGATTGGCGTACAATGATGCCGCCGCATCATAATCAGCACTGGCACGAATACTTGCTTTAGGTGCCAGTTTGCCGACACGTAAAAAATGACGGGCTGCGACACGATAATTACCGGCAGCTTTGGCCTGCTCACCTTGCTTATAAATCGCCGCAGCCAAACGTTCCATGTGGCCATTGCGATCCTTGTCATTTGCCGGTGAAAGCTGCAACCGCTTCAGGGTTGCCGTTTCAGCTGCTACATAATGACCCAGTTCAAATTCACCCTGAGCAATAATCGCCCAGTTGATGCGCGGTAGTTTTTCGGTGCCCGCAGCCCCATTAATCACCCGTTTGTGGCCCACCACATAATGCGCTGTACCCACCGCATTGCGATAATCTTTCAATGCCAATAGTTCTTCCGCTGCTTTAGACATCACGTTGACGGCACGTTTATCCTCGGGAAAATGCGTCACAAAACGCTTGCCGCTGGCAATAGCAACTTTTTGCTTCACAACAGCTGCAGCACCCTTTAATGATTTTTCCTGCGCGCGATGCGCTAACAATGCAGCATAAGCCGCTTCAGCACTTTGTTTGTGTAACGGATAATGATATGCCGTATATTCAAACTCTGCGGCAGCAGCCTGCACATCGCCACTGTCCAACAGGCTTTCTGCCAGCAACATATTTTTTTCTGGCGTGCTTTTATCTTTCGGGAAAGAACGCACATAGGTGCGATACCACATTGCAGCAATGCGATAATCCGCCGGTTTTTTGCTGCTTTGCGCCTGCGCGTGATAATAGCCAGTCAAATCATTCAGATTGCTTTTCAAGTGAGGCAATAATTGTGTCAATAATTGTTGATCATGTCTTTCCCAGAATGCTGTACCCACACCATAGCCCATCAATAAATCAGCTTTAGCACGCAACAGGTCATCCTTTCGGCCAGCTTCTTTATAAATATCAATCACCCGCACCATAAACAAAGGTGCGCTACGGTGTAGAGGATAACGTTCCACAAAAGACATAAATGTGTCTGATGCATCTCCGGCACGTTTTTGTGTTAAATACAAATCTGCCAGACGTTCATAAATACGGAATTCGTAATCTCGCTTGCCGTAATCCTTAAAAAAGGCGGCAACACTTTCATGCCCGTTCAGGTAAGAAAAAGACAGGCTCACGATACGCAACGTGTCTTCCAGTAACTCCAGTTCGCTGCGGGAAAAATCAGCAAGTTTACGACCACCAGCGAAACTGCTGTCCAACACCGAAAAATAAGACTTCAATGAGCGCTCGGTATCACCTTGTTTAAATACCGACCAACCATGTTTAAACATGGCACGGTCATAGTAAGTACCCGCCGCACTCTGCGCAAGCACACTACTGTACGCCTTTTCAGCCTCCTCAAACTCCCGGAAAGTAAACAGAATTTCGCCGCGTCGAAATTGCAGTTCCGCAAAGTTTGCGTCATTGGGAAACTTTGTCACCAACTGGTTCAACACACCCAGTGTCTTCTCCAGGTCTCCATTAAGCTCATATGCACGAGCCAACTGATACATCACCCGGTCATTACCGGCATAATCGGGATACAGACTTAGCAAGCGTTCATATTGATGAATCGCACTGCCCATATTTTCCGATTCAAGCTGCTCAATGACTTCCGGATTTAATGCCGCTTCGCGCTCTGCCGCATCGGCTTCATTTTGTGCCGCACTGGCCACCACCTGGCTATCATCCGTTTTATCCGTTTCTGTGGATGTTGCCGTTAACTCATTTTCACCCGCTAATTCAGCCTGTTTATTTTCCAGCGACAAATCGGCCAGACGCTGCAAGGCAATCGCACGTAACGCACCATTGGTAGTGGTTCTTGCAAGTTCTGCATAAGTACGTTGTACATCCTTACGTGATAATGCCGGCAACACCTGTGGTTCAATTTTTGCAGCTCGCTCAGCCAATAACTCAATAGTAGGATCATCATCGATGGTTTTTTTACCGGCGCAGGCTGATAACAGTAATAATAAAATCACCAGCAGCAATACTGTCCAACAGGACTGTGGACGCTGCGCTATCATTTCAGCTCCTTGCCAGACTCAGCTGCATCGGCCGCCAAGTCTTGTAAATGTGCCAGGGAGAATCTTGCCTGATCCAGATAATCCACCAACCGCGCACGCAATATATCAAGTTCAAAATCCACCATTTCTTGCAACTGGCGCTGCTGTTCATCGAAGGCGGCTTTGATTTCTTTACGCAATAATGCAATCTGTTGACGTTTGTTACTGATAATTTTTTCGTAAGCAGCAAAATTTACCGGAGCACTGCCTCGTGCCCGTTGTAATGAGTTTTGTTGTTGTAACGTCTCTTCCAGTTCTGCATCCAGCGAATTCAGGCTTTTTTTCACTTGCTGAAAGCGAATGGCATAAGTGGTTTCAACCTCATAATCCAACAGCCCTTTGTACAAACGATAACGATCACGATAATTGTCCAGGCGTTTGAGATGCCGCCCCGGTTGATTCGACAATTGCCAAATGCGCTCTTCCACTTTGCTCAAACGCTCCATCAGCTTTTTTTCTTTGCCCGTCAACAACTCAAAGGCATCTTTTGTCTCACCAATACGCGTCAATTCATCCGCATAAATATCACGACTGATACGCACATCCTGTACATGCCCCAGCGTTTGCTCCGGTGTCAATTTATCAAGTTGCGCTTCATAGGTGGCACGTCGCAACGCTAACATATCTTCAAGCGCAGGCACCTCGCTCACCCAACGGCCCAGATTCCTGTCTAAAAACCAAAGATCACGCAGGTTTTTAATGGCTTCGTGAAAACCGTGCTCAGCCATCACCACCGGCAAATACCGCGCCTCGGGCGTATCCGGCAATAACTCCGCTTCCCAAAACCAACCCATTTCAGTGCGTGATACTTGCCCTAACAAATCTGCCCACAAACGCCCTTCCTTCACTGCCACCACTGTATTATTCAGTGCGTCCAGCTCCCGCTCAAAAATAGCAATCGCATTTTTATAAGACTGCATGGCCTGCGGAAATGCGCGCAAACGCTCTAGTGCGTTACCTTTGCCTAACAAAGCCTCAAAAACAGCAGGATCAGTTCTTTCTCGCGTTGCCAGCTCCTCCCATGGCACCAGCGCTGCCTCGTAACGCTGTAATTTCACTTCGGCCCAACCCAGGCCCAGCAAAGCCTTGTTTGAAAAGGGACCCTGCAAACGTACACGCTGTAAAAACTGCTTTGCCACCACCGGCATGGTATCAATCAATGAAAAACCCAGAACAAGATTGGCTTTGTCACGTAATGCTTTTTGATCACTGGCACTGGACTTCAGTTCAGCGACCTCACGCAACAGGTTCATACCCACTACTTCACGATCATCTTTTTTATGCTCGCCTTTTTCCTGGTCAGCATTTTTACGGCTGGCACGAATCAGCGCCACCCCCAGATTAAAGCGCGCATAATTAGCTTTTTGCTCACCCTCATTTTCTACCAACCCCTCTAACGCGGTTGCTGCCTCCGTATATTTTTCCTGCGCCATCAACAAATTGGCCTTCAGAATGCGAAACTCCTCCTGCAAGGATTCATCAAGCGCATCTCCCACCCGCGACAATGCAGTTTCAGCCTCCGTAAATAATTGTTTCTGATAGCGGATTTTCCCCAGATAAAACCAGGCTCTGTCGCGCACTTCAGGCATGACGGCATCATCAATTAATTTTGTGAAGATTTTTTCAGCATCCGAATGCAAGCCATAGGAAAGGTACAAACCTCCCAGCAACAACTCACTGTCTGCATCATGGTGTTTCAGCCGTTTTAGCTGCTGAGCCGTTAACAGGTTAACCGTAGCCGAAAAATAATTTTGCTGGTAAAACTCATATAGCACTGCGCCGTAATGCGGGTCTTTCACAGCAGCGGGAAGCGGCGCACCGGACAGAGTCAGCGGAAAAATCAGCATGCCCAGCCCGGCCATAAAAGATGACGCAAAAAAACGAAATGGTTTTGAAAAGAACACAATCAACCCCAACTAATTCATTCCCACTCTTTGACGACAAATTCTGGCTGTAATTTTTGTGTCACATCCACAATTTTAAGCTCCATAAATTTGGCAGCAGAGCCCTTTTTGAATTTAACCGTAGTACCACGGCGATACTCCCGGTTATTCGGCCCCGGCCCCCGGAAAGTGGCGATCAACTCATGCTCACCGGATTTAACGTTGCCAATATATAAACGCTGCACACCGCCTCGTTTCAACGCACCCAGTTCACGTTTTGTGTAAAGATGGTTCGCCACCACCTTGTCATCAATTTTAAGCTGCACCGAATCCAGTTTAAAAAATTCACCAACATCGATAGATAAAAAGATCGCGACTTGTGTACTGGAAGGGAAAAGCAATTCCTCTTCCAAAATAAAAAGATCACGATTCAGGCTCTTCACCTCTTTTTTCAACGCCTGCACCCGATCATCCAGCGTACGTTTATCACTAACTTCCGGGTTATTTTTCACCTGCGATGATGGCAATGTGACTGGTTCTGTTGCGACGGGCTCTGCAACTACAGGCTCTGTTACTGACTCAGACTGAGGCACATCAGAATTACCACCGATGGGTGCAGCATTCACTGCCAAAGCTGCTATAGGTAATATGCAGACAAGCAACAGGCACAGCCATTGATTCAGTTTGATATTTTTCATTTCTAGTCTCAGTTCAAGCGTCATCGCATTAATAATGAATTGACTCAAAGAATTCCTGATTACATTTAATACCATGCCGATACAAATATACGGAATACATCTGCCGACAGGCTGTAAAAGGGTTCCGTTCCTGGGGTAACACCTTCAACTCGTAAATCACGGAAATTTTCATAGTCAATCTGGATACGATTATAAAAAATGTTTGCGCTGCCCTTGTCAATAAAACCCCAGCTGCGCTTTTTGAATTCATAGCTGAGGCCCAAGCCAATGGTTTTTGTCGAATATGTACTTAACTCTTTATCCCGCGCACGATAAATGAACTCGGCTTCTCTATTAAACAAGTCATTGTAAAAATCCGCGTTATTCTGCGAATATATACGATAACTTATTTCATACGTCAGGCCTTGTTTTGTCGGATGAATATAACCAAGCTCCGCCATGCTGCCATTGACACCCCAGGTGTCCGTATAGCCACGCGCCTCACCCCGTATCGCAGCCCGATAAGGCAGATAATACAGCGCACGCATTGCAACAGCATGACTGGTACGTGTGTTTGGATATTTCTCAAACTCTTTACCGTAGCCGCCATTACCATCAAGGTAACGTACTTCGCGATACGGATTATTTAGAAACCCTTCATCGGTAATAGTCTCGAAGTTCAACCCTATTAACAGGTTTTTAGTAATCACCTGTGACAAGCCCAGTTTATATTTCTGACGATCAGCTTCTTCCCTCAACGAAGGCCGCCCTGTGGCAGTAATGACATCCCAACCTTTTGCGTAACCCAGCGTTACCGTCGTCAGGTCACCAAACATCAGTTGACTAATACCAAAATTTACAGCATTTGCATTAAAATCATTCTCTACACTATTGGTATACGACAAGCTCAGTGTTGTGTTGTCATATAAATAGTCTGCACCCAAGCTTTTTTCTGTACGCTCTTCCGTGTACTCACTGGCACTGGTCACCACATCAATGGTGGCCGAAGTAATGGTATCGACATAATAATTCCCCCAGACTGAGGTAGATTTACCGATCGATTTTCGCGCCAATACAGATGGCCCATTAACTTCCAGCCCACCACCAGAATAAGCATGGTACATAATATCAGCACGATTTTCCGGCAACACTGCCGCCATTAATGGCACACATATTCCCAGTACACCGGCAAAAACCAAACCCCAGCGAAAACGCCCTGTCTGTTGGTTTGTTTTTGCTAAGGAAGGTTTAGTTACAGCCACAACCGCCACCTGAACCACCTTCTGCACCACGCGCACCTTCGCGAGCCTCAAAAACATGATTGATATACGCACTAGACACCGGGTCACGGCCAAAATTCATAATAGGATCGGCAAGATTTGCACGTTCGTAGGGCTCTATCCACGGCTTGATGCTGCACCCCGTCAATACAAACATCATCACCAGTATTGATAATAGGAATTTCATATCCTGCATTATTCCCTGATCAACTCTTTTACCTGCTTGATATATTCTTCTTCATAACCCGGCAGATATCCACGATGCAGATAACGCATCGTGCCATCACGATCCACTATTACTGTGGTAGGCATAGCTACCACCTTGTAAAGTTTGGTCACTTCATTGGTATTGTCGTAAAGAATGGGAAAGCTCACCGGTATTTCGCGCAGCAACTCCGCAGCCTTGGAAGAATCTTCTTCCACATTCACGCCCAGCAACACAAAACCAAGTTCACTGTATTTTTTGTGAATGTCTTCCAACAAGGGCATTTCCTGCCGACAAGGCGCACACCATGAAGCCCAGAAGTTGATCATCACTACCTCACCACGCAACTCGCTCAGCTTTACATTTTCACCACTGCGGGATTTCAACGTAAAATCAGGTGCGGGGCTTCCGATAACTTCAGCCTGTGTATTGGCAGAAAACAGCATGCCTGCCGCCAGTAATACAGTCATGTTTTTCACGATACTATTGAACATACCCATCATAATTACCCCGCTGCTATTTCCAAAACATTGCACTTTGCACCGCCTTGCGACAGACACTCAAACCCGACAAACCTTAGAAAAAAATGCTAAAACCACCCGTAAATTCAAGATTGTTCGTTGTTTTCTCACCAAACAAATCCGTATCAAAAATATGGTTCCGCACATCGAGATGAATCGCTAACCAATCTGTGGCCAAAAACCGATAACCCGCGCCAAAATTGACCGTAAACCGGTCATCGTTGGCAAAACTGGTATTACCTACACCGCCGATGACATACAAAGCGGTATTAAACGCCCAACCTTTACCTATGAAGGCTTCACCAGGCAGCAGGTTAAAACCAACAGACGCATTGTAATAAGTCAATTCACGATCACTGTCCGACAACAATGGCGCGCCACCGCTTAAGGTTTCATAGCTTGTTTCACTAGTATCCGTTTTGGCATACGCCGCTTCGAAAAAGATACTTTCAGTAACGTGATAGGCCACGCGTGCGCCAATTACCATATTTGTGCCAAAATCTTCTGCACTGTACAGACCTGAAAAAATAGCAATTTCAAAATCTTCTGTATCAATAGTGTCGACATCAATGGTGCGCCGCTCAATTTGTGGCTGAATCACCTGTTGTTGAGACTCGTCATCATCACTATTGGTTTCAGCACCCACAGACCATGCCGTACTGCTAACCAACAGCATGCACATGCCCGACAAAATATTCGTTAGAAAAAGAACGCGAAGCCTGCCTTCCATTCCTCAAATTCCTTGTTGTCATCGTTGCTGGTAAAGCCAACATAGTTTTTATATTCGGCGCGAAAAATAAATCGCCGGGTAAGATACATTTTTATTCCAATTCCCATGTGTGCAATCAAGTCCTGGCTGTCTTCCACTTGGATCAAAGTAACGCTTGGGCTCGTCGTAATCTGGCCAAGACCCAAAGTAAAAAAGGGAGAATAACGCCATTTTGAAAACGGTTGTGAAAGTAAATTAAAATTCACTAAATCGCTGCTGGAAAAATCACCGGTGACTTGTGATGCGGATATTTCTGCTGACAAATTAGCGCCCAATGCATAGGCACCATAAACTGTCATCACTGGCGCGCCGTTAAACGTGCCACCCACCAAGCCCATTTCCCAACGTCGTTTGCTAAAATCCCCAAGCCCTGCATCTACAAATTCTGCTACCTCACCATTTGGCGTTAGGGTTTTTTCCATTTGTATCCGGCTCACCCAGCCTATTTTACCTTTGGCCGTGCGAACTTTAAACCAATCCGTTTTGCGTTTGATCACTTCAACAAAATCACCACGGTCCACCACATGAACAATTGGATAGCCTTTACCTGGACCAGTATGCAGTTCAATGTATGGGTCTGCCACTTTTACTTCGGGATAAACATCCTCGTCAGCATTCACCAACGTCACCACCAACAGTAACAGCGCACACAATCCCGCACGCATTGCCTTATGTCCCATTCGCTGACACACAGGAAATACAATCATTTGGCCGGTCATTTATTTTCACACGGGTTTTCACTATCAAATCAACGGCTAAGCGCTCAGTTTCTTTATTGTTATTGACTATTCACGCCGCGCTGATTAATCAGCTTGTGATGCCTCTCACAGGCATGGCAGTTATGCGGATAAACACAGTACTTTGTTATGGTACTCAGGGAGCTAGCCCCGTGCAGATTACTGCCCGGTAACACTACAAAAAAACGCAAACCAACAGGCTCCCTTAGCCAGTCAGTTCACGAGCAACAGTTTACCGATTCACAGGCAATGCAGCCAGCATATCGACAAAACCTTTTTATATTTTATGGTGGTGGCGCATCAAAAGTATTATTGAAATATTGTGCGCCAATATCTAACCATTCGTACAACAAACGCAATTCAGCGGGTGTTAACAAACCCATGTGTTCAACAGTGCCTACCCCTGTTGTCGTAAAACGATTAAAGAATCTTGAGCTGGCAGCTGCGCCTCTTACCCGCATAGACGGAGCTTCTTCAGCAGGTACATTTCGCGTGACCATAATAGGAATTGGCAGCATCGTAACCGGATCAATGACCTGTACGATTTCCCCAGTCACCGGGTCAACCATTGTTTCAAATAACAACTCATTGGTTACCGGGTCGCGCGCTTGCACTTCTTCAGTAACGGGCATCAATGCACCTCCCACTAACTGCCATTGCACTCGATCTTGTACCAATAACTCCTGATAGGATTTAAAACGCTCCGGATCATTATCATTACCCCGCAGCCCATCACTAAGATCTAATTGGGCCATAGGCACCATAGGTGCATTTGCATTGGCGACATCCTGATTACTGTGACAAGAAGTACAGGTGCGATCCAGCATTCCTGTCGCAAAATCAGTCCGAGGTAAACTCCACAGCGGATGAATACTGTCTTCGTAATTAATGATAGTACGACAAGTGAAGTCCCATTTTGCACCAGCCACAGCACCAGGCGTACATTGTGCGGACGCTGGAATACCTGCCGCCATCAACACATCTAAATTGGAATAACGCAGATCGAGCACAGAGGATATCTCACTCCCCGGCTGCGCCCACTGATCAAAAAATACCGGGTCAGGACTCGGACTAAGCTCAGGACAACCCGCTTCTGTTTTAAGAAAAACACTGCTGGCATTGGTACAACTGGAACGAATGCGTGCCTGCGCCATGGTCTCAGCCATCTGCGCAACAACTCCTCCGTCAGCTTCAAGTTTGGTTCCGGGAAAAATATACGGGCTTGTTGGTGCTCCGGCATTGAGTGCCGAGGGTGCATCACTATAACCGTGCGGCACTGGCAATGCGGGTGCTGTGACACTGTGCGTATGACAACCGTTACATTCCAGAGTTTCGCCTGCGCGTACCTGTATCCAGTTCAAATGCCGCCCGCCAATGCGACGGCCGTCCTTATCGACTACCTGAATTGACAAGGGTACATTGGCGGGCACTTTGGTCATCACCGAGCCATCCGGTTCGATAGTGGCATAACCAATAATTTCACGCATGCCGCCGCGCCGACCACCGGCACCAAAGGCCACGCCAGCATCAAACTCCGTAGCAGCATCCCGGCGGTCCGGTATTGCCGTTGCTTTGACGATACGCAAATAGCGCGCTGGACGTTCATCAGCATCCGTTATGGTGGGATCAGCCATTTCAGCCAGCGTGTTCGCAGCACTGCCCAAAGCATTAAAATTACCATCAAAGTCGTAGACGCTACGAATATGCAGAATACCGACAAACTCATCTTCCGCCAGCGCCTGATCCAGCTCCAAGCCCACAACTTTATCAACCAACACCGTTGGACGCGGCCGTGGTGCCAGTACGACAGGCTCATCGATGATAATGTTTTCTTCGGGAATGAGCACTGGCAGCTGAGTGTCCTGCGTAAAGTCATACACGTAAATGCCGTATAACGGGAAAGCCTCTACAGTATCTGCTGGAATAGTACTCGGACAAGGTACAGGAGCAGCATCAGGAATACGCAAACCTTCTGAATCTGTAGGATGCAGGCGGCATTGCGACCAGCTTACCAACGCACGGTTGCTGCCATCTGCAAGTGGGTACACTGAACGATACCGGCCAGCCGGTGAAATACTGTCATCGGTACGCACGTCCTGATTAATCGCCAGCATTTGTCCCGGACCTGTCAACATACCCAGGTTGGGTACCGTTGGTTGATTAATATCTGTGTAGTCCGCCACATTGATAGCCACTGGCGCGCCACCACCTGCCGAGCCATTGAACGGTTTCAGCATGGCCAATACCCGCCCATCATTCAGCTCACGCGGGTCCAGAAACTGCACCGTGCTGCCATCGGTGCCCACATCGGCATCATGCAAACCATAAAGCGCTTTCAGTTCGGTGCCATCGGGATGTATCGTGTACAGTCTGATGGCACTACGTCCTCTCGCACCATCCCAGCGTGAGAAAACGATTTCACCGCTGCTTAATACACTGGCATCCAGGTCGTGGCTTTGATTAAACGAGATCTGTTTGATATTGGTGCCATCGGCATTCATCACATGCAACACCACTGCGGGTTCACGCAAATCTTCATCAAAAGGCGAAAACTGACTTTTGCCCTCATTGAGTAAGGATTCCCGCGTGGTTACTGCAGCATTGGAGCTAAACACGATGCGCCCATCAGGCAGGTAGTGTGGGGCAACATCATCACCCTTGGCAGCTGCAAAATCATCGGTGATAACCCGGGTCGGACAACCACCGACTTCGGTGTCATATTCGTAGAGATTCCACTTGGGCACATCATTGCCATTGGTGAGGTCTTCCAGGCGCAAGGAAAAAATCAGTTTGGTGCCATCGTAAGAGGTTTCCAAATCCCGCACATCACCTGTGCCGACACCATCGCCATCAATATCCGTAATACACAAAGTAATGTTTCGTTCGGCAGCAGACACCGCAGCGCGCTCCCGCAGATAAACATCGCCACCTTCGTTAAAATCCGTGGCCTCACGTACGTCAGGATCCACGGGTATCGTTTCGTTGGTATCCTGATCCACTTCTGTAGGCACAGGGCGCTTAACATAGGCAATGGAAAAATCAGGTACGGCTTGATCCTGGTTCTCGGCACCGCAACCCGCTAACAACAGCACGACCACCGCAAAACACAGCGTCCGTACACGCAACAGCTTTCTATATTTCAATGAATTACCGCCGAAAAACATACTGCCACCTTCGCTTGTAAGTCAGGGATAAGCACCCGCGCGGGCTAACGCCAACACAAGCTCCTTCAATACCATTAATAATACTATTTCGGCTTTTTTGCCGAGAGATCAGTCACAAACCTGCTGCAGCTCTTCGCTATTTTCACAATATCGGGCACAATCCACGCACACTTTATACAAATTTTCCTGCGCCGCGTGTGTAGTCCTTTGCCCA
This sequence comes from Gammaproteobacteria bacterium, assembly GCA_015487095.1. GTDB lineage: Bacteria > Pseudomonadota > Gammaproteobacteria > SZUA-152 > SZUA-152 > SZUA-152. The sequence goes on from WFQM01000253.1 coordinate 19,439, forward strand.
CATGCCACAATTAACGTCAGAAAACTGGCATTTGTTCCACATGCAGCCATAAATACCGGCCGATCTATCGTTGATTTGCCGTGGTTTTAGACGCTCACTGCACGTATAATCCGCGACTCAATGGAACATCACTGCGGGAGAGTGTGGCTCTCTGGTCATTATTTATCAGGGTAAAAAACCACCGCCGAAGGCGCAACCGCCCGGAATCGCTCAGGCAACCGGACCGCAGACCGACAATCGTTGACTCTGGAGAGAGACTGAAACCACAGGTATCAGTCCGCCGAAGGGGCTAAAGCTCTCAGGCACCACGGACAGAGGGGTGATAAAACAGCTCGACTGCTGTTTGAAAACCGTGTCCACAAAACCAGAGGTCAACACACATGTCACCATCACCTTCCCTAGCACAACGCACCCCACTTTACGCACAACACCTTACCGCCGAAGCAAAAATGGTGGATTTTGCAGGCTGGGAAATGCCCATCCACTACGGCTCGCAGCTCGAAGAACACCATCAGGTGCGTAACGACGCAGGCATGTTTGATGTTTCCCACATGGTGGTGCTGGATATTACTGGCAGCGACGCTACTGATTTTTTGCGTTACCTGCTGGCGAATGACGTGGCACGCATCCAGACCCCTGGCAAGGCACTGTATTCCTGTCTGCTCAACGAGCGCGGTGGCGTTATTGATGATCTCATCGTCTATTTTATGGCTGAGGACAAGTACCGCATGGTGGTTAACGCCGCCACCCGCGACAAAGACCTGACCTGGATTCGGCAGCAAGCCTTAAGCCCCCATAAAAAGGGGCGCGACGTGAAAATCCGCGAGCGCGATGATTTGGCAATGATCGCCGTGCAAGGCCCCAACGCACGCGACAAAACCCACGCTGCACTGGGTGCAAACATCAATGCTGCCCGCGAACTCAAACCGTTTTTCGCCGCTGACTGTAATGACAGCAAGAGCGACCTGTTTGTCGCCCGCACTGGTTATACCGGCGAAGATGGCTACGAAATCATCCTGCCCGCCGAACAGGCAGGTGCAACCTGGGAGGCACTGCTGGCCGCCGGAGTCAAACCCATCGGCCTCGGTGCGCGTGACACCTTGCGATTGGAAGCGGGTATGAACCTGTACGGCCAGGATATGGATGAAGACGTCAGCCCGCTGGAAGCCGGGCTCAACTGGACAGTGGCCTTCACACCGGAAGACCGTGACTTCATCGGTCGCGCCGCTCTGACCCAACAAAAAACCGATGGTCCGGCAAACAAACTCGTTGGCCTGATCCTCGAAGATCGCGGCGTATTACGCGCCCACCAAAAAGTCATCACCGAACACGGCGAGGGCGAAATCACCAGCGGTAGTTTTTCCCCCACTTTGGGTAAATCCATTGCCCTGGCCCGCGTACCTACTGCTGCAACTGAGCACTGCCAAGTAGAAATACGTGGTAAACAATTGGCCGCACGCATCGTAAAATACCCCTTTGCCCGCAATGGCAAAAGTCTGTTTGATTAATCGCCCATAACAAACTATTTAAAGAAACAATCAGTAAGGAGACAGCCATGAGCAATGTACCAACCGAATTAAAATACACCAAGAGTCACGAATGGGTTCGTACCGAGACCGACGGCAGCATCACCGTAGGCATTACCGATCATGCGCAGGAATTGCTGGGTGACATGGTCTTTATCGAATTGCCAGAAACCGAGGCCAATTACACCGCCGGAGATGAATGCGCTGTCGTGGAATCTGTAAAAGCGGCTTCTGATGTATACAGCCCAATCACCGGTGAAGTGATTGCCATCAATGAAGAATTGGCCGACGCACCCGAAACCGTCAATGAGGATGCCTTTGATACCGGCTGGATGTTCAAAATGCAGCCCGAAGATGCCGGTGAAATTGACGAGCTGATGAGTGCCGAAGCCTACGCCGAATTGATTGCCGAAGAAGAGCATTAAGTCTGAACCCTGCAAGTGATTGTGCTTGCAGGGTTCAGGTTAAATTTTGTTTTTATCAAAACCAACATTAAGTAGATATCGCAATGCCTTTTATTCCCCATACTGAAAATGACACTCGCACCATGCTCGACACCATCGGTGCCGATTCCATCGAAGACCTGTTTGATGAAATACCCGCTGAATTGCGCGCCCAACCCTTGAGCGAAGTCCCCGCAGGCCGAAACGAAATGGCCGTCTCCCGACTGGTACAGGCACGCGCAGCACAAGACACACAAGCGTTGTCATTTTTGGGGGCGGGTGCTTACGAACATCATATTCCTGCGGCAGTGTGGGAACTGACCACACGTGGCGAATTCTACACCGCTTACACGCCCTATCAGGCCGAAGCCAGTCAGGGTACTTTACAGTTGTTGTATGAATTCCAGACCATGATGACCGAACTCACCGCCATGGATGTCTCCAACGCTTCCTTGTACGACGGTGCCTCAGCTCTGGCTGAAGCAGTATTGATGGCAGTACGTGCCAACCGAAAATCCAAAAGCAAACGTATTTTGATCCCTGCCACGGTAAACCCTACTTATCGCAGCGTAGTCAACACTATCGTGCGTCATCAGGGCATCCAACTGGAATTAGTAGATTATGATACACAGAGCGGATACATCGACCCTGCCAGTCTGCCAACCGATCCCGGTGACATCACTGCACTGGTGATCCCACAACCCAACTTCTTTGGCACACTGGAAGATGTCGATGCCCTCACCGACTGGGCACAGGCCCATGGCGCACTGGTGATCGGCGTGGTGAATCCCACCGCCATGGCATTAATTACACCGCCCGGCGAATGGGGTAACGGTACAGGTGCCGATATTGTTTGTGGTGAAGGCCAGCCGCTAGGCGCACCGTTGTCTTCCGGCGGCCCCTATTTTGGTTTTATGTGCTGTGCGCAAAAACATGTGCGACAAATGCCTGGGCGTATCATTGGCCGTACCGACGATATCGAGGGAAAAACCGGTTATGTATTGACACTGCAAGCCCGCGAGCAGCATATCCGCCGCTCCAAGGCCACTTCCAATATTTGCACTAACCAGGGACTACTGACCACAGCAGCCACTATCTATTTGTCCTTAATGGGCCCGGAAGGATTACGCCAAACTGCGGAGCACAGCCACGCCAACACACAAAAACTGGCAGAAAAACTGTGCGCAATTAACGGTGTCGAAAAAATATTTAACCGCCCCTGTTTTCACGAAACCGTATTGCGCCTGCCTAAACCAGCCAATGAAATATTGAGCGCGCTGGATACACAAGGAATACTGGGTGGCTTTGATCTGTCTCAGGCTTATCCTGAGCTGGGTAATGCCATTCTGGTCTGCGCAACGGAAACCAAAACCGACGATGATCTTGAGCAATATGCCACGGCGCTGCGCAATGTTCTTGCATAACTCTCGCACAATCAGCAGCGCAAATTAAACACGCCCTCAGCATATGCCATCCTACGAAAAAACCCACATTATTCACCCGGCAGAAAAAGCACCAAGCCGCAGCGAATTATTGCGTTGGGCTGGCTGGTTTTTTCTTGCCAACAGTTTTATTGCACTGTTGATTGCACTGCGATACCTGACGGCGGTGCAATTTCCGGACGGTGATTACACCGTAACGTTCAGCATACTGGCCTTCATTGGTCACTTTGCCTCAATGGGGTTCATCGGAGCAATATTATTATTCCTGCCCATTCTGCTTTTCCCGCGCCGGTCATTTATTTTTGGCTTAGGCATCGTTATTGCACTCATTTTTATCCTGGGAATCACTCTGGACACGTTCATTTTCAGTCAATACCGTTTTCACTTCAACGGCATGGTAATGAACCTGCTGCTCGGCGGTGCTGCTGAAGAAATTTTCACCTTTTCCGCTTTTTTATGGACGCTGCTGGGTCTGTTTGTGTTAGCCCTGATTGGCTTTCAATTCTGGTTAAGCCGACGCATATGGTCTTTTGTGCTGGCCACACCTCATCGCCCCTTCGGTTACATTGTTGGTTTTTTACTATTCACAATATTTTTTGCGCAAAACGTTTTATATGCCTGGGCCGATGCTAATACCTATACGCCCATCACCAAACAAATCCGTTTTTTACCGGCTTATAAACCTCTCACTGCTGATCGATGGTTTATTGCTCGCGGCTGGGCAGATCCCAAAAACAGTGCCAAACTGGCACATATCGATACTAGCAGCTCACTTGACTACCCAACGCAGCCACTAACCTGCACAGCGAAAAGCACACCATTTAACATCGTTTACATTGTGGTGGACTCCTGGCGTTTTGATACTCTCACAGCCCGGGCTACACCCAACATCTACCGTTTTGCAAAAGATGCCCTGGTGTTCAACAACCACTACAGTAGTGCCAATTCCACTCGCACTGGCATCTTCACACTGTTTTATGGCCTGCCCGGTACCTATTGGCATGCCATGCTGGCAGAACAACGTGGTGCAGAATTTATCAATCAACTCATTGCTCAAGATTACCAACTGGGCATTTTTGCCAGTGCCAAACTCTACAGTCCGGAATTTGATCGTACTGTATTTGCCAACGTTAAAAATTTGCGCCTGCAATCCAAGGGAAATTCACCTCGCCAACGCGACCAGAATATCCGCGATGAGTTTCTTGCCTTTCTCGATAGACAAATGGAGAAAAAAAATAAACCGTCTCCCTTTTTTGGTTTTCTGTTTTTTGACTCCCCGCACGGCTACGATTTCCCCAGCGACTATCCTTTGACCTTTAAACCCAGCCTGAAAACTGTCAACTACATCGCACTTAACAATGACTATGATCGCACACCACTTTTTAACCGCTACAAAAACTCCGTGCATTTTGTCGATAGTCTTATCGCACCGATTCTCGACAAATTAAAGACTGAAAAACTATTGGACAATACAATAGTCGTCATCACCAGCGACCATGGCCAGGAGCTCAATGACAACAAGCTGAATTACTGGGGGCACAACAGTAATTTTTCACCTTGGC
>WFQM01000254.1 GCA_015487095.1 Gammaproteobacteria bacterium
ACCTTCATCGTATTGGTTTGCTTTTACAGCGTAAAGAGTTAGCTCGTCTGCGACGGGGCGAGCGACGACGACAGCAGAACCCACGTTTAGCCGCCTGACTGTACCCGTTAACAGTATTTTTGAACGGAATGCCATACGGCAGGGTTAATGCTGGCCGAGATTTCGTAAAACCCGCACAATGTTGTCAGGTGGTACTGAAATACCCCTTAAAACACGCAACAATACCCATTTTATTAGTGAGTGAATTAGCCTCGCCCGAAATCGTCGCTTGTTTCACGGGTTTTCGGGCTGGCACTAAATACATACACAGCACTAGAATTGGCTGCGTTATGAAATATCTTGTTTGCGTCAGATACACAGGCTTAGCGCGAGGCATATAGATGGGACAATTTTGGGACACTTACTGCAATATGACGCAGTATCAAACGTGATCGAGGAATATGGTATGTTATTGTTTTATATTGATTTAATAGATAAACAATTGTTTTTAAAGGCGAGTTTACCCGCCTCCTAAGCGATAGGTCGGACGTTCGAATCGTCTCCGGGGCACCACATTTCAGCGTTGTACTTTGGTCAGTTTGCAGGAAATCACATATTGATGTTCGTCGTTGATTTCGCTACGCATCACAATGCCTGTGGCAGATAACGCAGGTACGATTTTCTGGCTACCGGGTTTAATTTGCAACGAAACTTCAGTGCCAACATTCAGCTGCTCATCACAAACCATACTAATGCCCGTTGCTGAAAAATCCACCAATTTGGCCACCTGCCAACGCTTGGCAGATGGCAATAAATACAACACAGGACAGGTAACAGCAATGCGTGGAAACGCCCGCTGGTTTTGTTTGTTGTTATCGATAACGCTGGACATTCCTGCTCCGATTCAATTTACGCCATAATGCCCCATGCTCCGGTGGATTTGCGACTGCATAATGACGTGTAACTCTGCTAATAAACTGAAAACCCACGAAATTTATCGGCACACGCGAGCAAAAATTAAGCCTGTTCACCAACAGAGTCCGTGATATTCACTGGCCCTTGCGACTGAAAATTGAATGTATAATCCACTACGTTGACTTAATTGACTCTCACTTATTCACCATTGGAAACACGCCATGTCGCAAATCACCATCGAACACAATGTCTCACCCGCCAAGCTGGATGCTATGCACGTAGATAGCTGGGCGACATGGCACAAGGAAATTTCCGTTTTTGATTGGACATATGATTCCGATGAAATATGTTACATCCTGGAGGGGGAAGCCGTGATCACTCCTGATGAAGGCGAATCCATAAACATACAGCGCGGTGACTTGGTGCAATTTCCCGCAGGCATGTCCTGCACCTGGAAGATCATCGAGGACATGAAAAAACACTACATCTTTAAATAGGACGTCAGCAATTTGTTATTTCACCGCACGATTCTGATCAACAAAAGCGGTCTGGGTTTTCACCAAACGCTTTACCATTTGGTCAAATGCCTTGCGGGCCGGGGCATAATTCGCCGCCTTGGCCCGCCCCAGCCACTTCAGTGCCTGCGGCTCACTACGTTTGATCACTTTACCGGAAAAAAACAAACGCCCCAATTCGTACTGAGCCGGAGCATACCCCGCAAGCGCCGCTTTTCTGATCCAGGGCAATGCCTGTTTAGGGGATGCACCGGGCGGAAGATCGTTGCTGTATAGATAAAGGTGACCGGCCTTGTAGGCAGCTTTGCGATGCCCCTGTTCTGCCGCCAGTAAAAACCAGTACAATGCCTTCACAGCGTTTTTTGCTGTGCCACGACCACGCAAGTACATATCGCCAACGGCATATTGGTCTTTTACCTGATGACCGGACCGCGCCTTCGCAAGACTTGTCTTAAAACGCGCCTCCCAGACATAATCTCCTTCAAAGGCCATGACCTGCTGCATATTTAATGATAAAACCAGTGGCAACACGGGCAACAACAAAACACGCAGTATCAACCGGCAATTTTTGTGTATTTCGTCCATTGGCCCCCCAGCCATTAGTACCTGTCGTGTCCGCATTTTTTATAATCTGATGCGCTCAACCTGATACTATCCACCCAGCACAATCGCTATACTTAACCATAGCAAATTACCCGGTCTTTTGTAGAAACTATAGACTGAGTAATAAGCTATTCATGGTTATTTTGCAAAAAGACATATCAACAACCCGGTTTCAATCGAAAATACCCTAAAAAACCAACATGATTATCCCCCATCAGGAATTATCGCCGGATGCCTTACAAGCCCTGGTGGAAGAATTTGTCACCCGCAGTGGCACCGACTACGGCAGTAACGAAACCTCGCTGACAGAAAAAGTGCAACAGGTGCTACAGCAACTGGAAAAAGGCGAAGCAGTCATTGTTTATGATACGACGATGGAAACCTGCAATATCACCACTACCGCCCAGGCACAGGCCCATAGCGATTGAGATTTAGGCATTAGGGGGAAAACAAATGTCACACACAGGTTGTAGTTCCGAAGGTATGGAAGCCTTTGTTTTACGGGTCATTGGTGACAGTATGTCGCCTGCTTTCGAGGATGGTCACATCATCGTAGTAGACCCGGGCTACCCGCTGGTCAGCAACAGCTACGTGGTACTGGTCAACAAATCAGAAGTGCTGTTTGGTTTATACATGCGCGATGAAAACGGCGGTCGGCTGGAATATCTGAAACCCGGTAAAACACCGGTAATGCTGGAAGATGATTTTCATGTGAAGGGGGTGGTTACCCAACGTAACGGGCGTCGGCGCAAGGACACCGTGTATTTTGAATATCCACTGACATCTGCCGAAACACCACTCTAACAAAAAAGATTAACTATTATCCCTATCTATCTGTTTTTATTTAACTAAGCTGAACTCAGACACGTTCATCAACATAGCGCCCCACGGCGGAAGACTCATCGCGTGAACCTCCTGAAGTGCCGCTGCCCCCTGTATCAGCTTGTGGGTTATTTTGCGCTGACTCGCCCTGTGCAGCCTCAGGCACCGCTGTTTGCAGTTGAGCATCACGAGGAGGCTCAGCTTTCACTTCGGGTACCACCGGAATTGGAATATTATTAATTTCCATGCCCTGCTTCTCCTTTCACTCACTAAGTGACACTTGAGAAATATATTTTAACTTATTGATTCAATAATAAATAACCCTATAAAAAAACACCGTATCAACCTCGTTATCGTCCATCATCCACCTGGCTTGAATGGTTGTTGTATGTTTTTCGCACAACAGATGAATCGCTGAATTTTCCCTGATCAGCCCGTTTATTGCTCCGCATTGCGCAAGCAAGCCGGACAGGTATACTGTGTCCCGCAATGCGATACCAAACCCCACAGATCACAGACACCATTAAGCAATGAATCCGGTTCCACTGTTAATTGTGATGGGCACGATCCTGACTCTGCTGGCTGTGCAGCGCTGGCTGATCCACATAGGGTCACCGCGAAACAAAAACCTGCACAAAGAAAACATTCCTTCGAAATCGAAGAAAACATCAGCGCAACCCCCAACAATCACGCAATCGGATCAAAAATCACCCCGTCAACATGGCCGCAAATTAACCGAGGGACTGTTCGTTACCGGACTGGATGAGCGAGGCATTGATAGCCTGAAAGTAGTGATCGACAAAAAAGAGACTGATGCTATCAGCACCTTTCTAGCCTTTAACCGCCCAGGTTTTATGGAAATTGATACCTATTTGGCGCAGCAGCGCCGGCAGAGAGAAAACGAAGCACCTCCTTCATCTACACAAGCGCTGCCCATAAAGCTGCTGGAGCCGCTCACCAAAACCGAGCGTAAACTGCTGATAGAATTCAATCCAAAATCGACACGACTGATTTCCCGGGATTTGATGTCCCGCTTTGGCGGCCACGAATTCGGCATTTATTTCGGCCACTACGCGGCTCGCCCGCAATCAGTAACTCTGCACATTCCACCATTTGATCCAGGTCGCAAAATTCTGGAAGATCTGGCGAAGTCCCGCATTGCCCGCAAAGGCCGACACATTCCATTAAGCGCACGACTGACGGTATTAAAAATGAGCCAGCTGCGACAAATGGCCAAAGACCTCAATCTGGATAAAAAATTCACCCGCAAACAGGCTGCGGCAGAAACCCTGGCTACCGTACCCGGTGCCGCTGTACTACTCTCAATGCAATACGTGATCGACGATTTATTCATGCTCATGCCCATTAAGGAAGACGTTGTCCTCGTCAAACATGAATGGTCGTATCTCCAGGCCTACGCGAAAATGCTCAGCGGTCTAAAGCTGTGACATAATCAAATTATCGATTCAATATCAATCCATCATTGTTCTTTAACTATTCACGCGGCATCAACAAACTGACGCACGCCGCTAACCACGAGACCTTTTAATGAGCGCACCCGCAAGCACTACGCAGGAAACCCCAGTCCACACTGGCTTTCGCCATCTTCGTCGAGAATTCGTCGAGTCACTGAATCTGAGCATTGATGAATTTGAACACATCAATACCGGTGCAAAACATTTTCACCTTGCGGCAGACAACAGTGAAAATGTTTTTCTGGTCGGCCTGCGCACCGTACCGACCGACTCAAGCGGCGTTGCGCATATTCTCGAACACACGGCTCTTTGCGGCAGTCAGCGTTATCCCGTACGCGACCCGTTTTTTATGATGATCCGGCGTTCGCTCAACACCTTTATGAATGCCTTCACCAGCAGTGACTGGACGGCTTATCCCTTTGCCAGCCAAAACCGCAAGGATTTTTTTAATCTGCTCGATGTTTATCTGGATGCCGTGTTTTTTTCCAACCTGGACGAGCTGGATTTTGCTCAGGAAGGTCACCGCATTGAATTTGCAACGCAGGACGATCCCAACAGTGAACTAACATTTAAAGGTGTGGTTTTCAATGAAATGAAAGGTGCCATGAGTTCACCCGTCAGCACTCTGTGGCAGGCGCTGACAAAATACACGTTCCCTACCAATACTTATCATTTTAACAGCGGGGGCGAACCCGCTGACATCCCCGATTTAAGCTATGCCGAACTCAAGGCTTTTTATAAAAAACACTACCATCCCTCCAATGCCATTTTTATGACTTATGGCGACATTCCCGCAGTGGAATTGCAACAACAATTTGAAGAACGGGTACTGAATCAATTTCAACGTTCAGATGAACATATTTTTGTGCCCGATGAAAAACGTTTTGTGGCACCCGTTAACGTGGAAGAGTTTTATGCGCTGGATGAATCCGAACAGGATGGTGAAAAAACGCATATTGTGGTGAACTGGTTATTAGGTGCTTCCACCGATTTGCGCACAGCGCTCACCGCAGAATTATTGGAAGGAGTCCTGCTGGAAGACAGCGCATCCCCTCTGCAACATGCTTTGGAAACCACAGACCTCGGCACCGCTCCCTCTCCTCTTTGCGGCCTGGATAATTCCAATAAGGAAATGACCTTTATTTGCGGTGTAGAGGGTAGCAATACGGACAACATGCAAGCCGTTGAGGACTTGATCATTTCAACGCTGGAAAAGGTTGTCAGTAACGGTATTCCGCAACAACGTGTTGAAGCCGTGCTACACCAGCTGGAGTTGCAACAGCGTGAAATTACCGGTGATTCCTATCCTTACGGGCTACAACTGATTCTGGATGCCCTGCCTACTGCCATACACTATGGCGACACCCTGAAAGCCTTCAACCTGGAGCCTGCCCTCAAACAATTGCGTTCAGACATTGAAGACCCGGCATTTATCACCCGTCTGATTCAGGAACAACTGTTGGATAACCCACATCGTGTCCGTCTGACATTAAAGCCTGACGCACAATTGGATACCCGCCGCGATGCCGCAGAGACAGCCCGTTTGGCAAAAATCAAGGCAAGTCTCAGCGAAGAAGAAAAACAGGATGTTGTGCAACTCGCCGAGAAACTTGAAAAACGCCAAAACCAACAGGATGATGAAAGTATCCTGCCCAAAGTAGGATTGGAAGATGTACCGCATCAGCTCAATATCGCCACTGGTAAAAAAACCACGATACAGGGACGGCCAACCCACAGCTTTGCACAAGGCACCAATGGCCTTGTTTATCAGCAGTTAATTGTTGACCTGCCAAAAATGGATGATGAGCTGCTGGCCATCCTGCCTTACTACACCAATTGTCTGACAGAGCTCGGTTGTGATAACCGCGACTATCTCACCATGCAGGCATTACAAAGCAGTGTGAGTGGCGGCATTGGTGCTTACACCGCATTACGCGGTGCTATCGATAACGAGCAGAACAGCAATGGCCATTTCATTTTATCCGGCAAAGCACTTGCACGAAATCACTCCGCATTCAGTGAACTCATGCGTGATATTTTCCATCACACACGTTTTGATGAACACGAACGCATTCGTGAACTCATGGCGCAGTTACGCGCCAGTCGCGAACAAGGTATTACCGGCCGTGGTCATGTGCTGGCGATGCAGGCTGCCGGTTCAGGAATGAGTCCGGCTGCGGCACTGAAATATCGTTTGTCCGGTTTACTGGGTATCACCAATATTAAACAACTGGACGACAGTCTTGATGACAAAGCCGCACTGTCTCAATTGACTGAAAAAATGGCGGCATTGCATAACATATTGCAAAGCAGTCCCAGCCAGTTTTTATTAATCGGTGAAGATGAAAACCTGAATGCCTTGCAACAAGACTGCGACGCACTTTGGAACACTGGCAAACAAGAAAAAACCGCGCCTTTTACCTTATCGAACAAACGTGAAACGGTAAAAGAGCTATGGACCACCAGTACATCGGTGAATTTTTGCGCCAAAGCCTACCCAACAGTGCCGGTTGCTCATCCCGATGCGGCCGCTCTGGCCGTACTCGGCGGATTTTTACGCAACGGGTTTCTGCACCGTGTCATTCGTGAGCAAGGAGGGGCTTATGGCGGTGGTGCCAGCCATGATTCCGACAGTGCCAGTTTCCGTTTCTATTCCTACCGTGACCCACGGCTGGTAGAAACATTGAATGACTTTGATCATGCCATTGACTGGCTGCTGACGGAAAAACACGAATGGCGTCAGGTGGAAGAAGCCATTCTTGGCGTTATTAGCAGCCTGGACAAACCCTCTTCCCCGGCTGGCGAAGCCAAAGACGCCTTTCACAGTGCGCTTTATGGTCGCACACCGGAACAGCGTCACCAGCACCGCCAGCGTATTCTGGCCGTAACGCTGGAAGACTTGCAACGGGTGGGAGAAACTTATTTAAAACCGGAACGGGCCAGCACAGCGGTCATCAGCAATCCACAGTCGGGTGAAATAGCCGATGAACTGGGTTTGGCTTTGCATCAGGTGTGATGAAACGTCAACAAACCCTGGAGACGCTTTCTGGCAAAGCCTTATGTTGCATCACTTTGTGCAAGCTGTTGCCTGAAAGTCTTCAGGCCATGCAATAAAAAAATAATGAAAACACCCGCCATGACACTGAGCACTGCTCCCAATACCAAAATCAGGCTGCGCTGTGGTCGCACCCTTTTTTCTGGTGCCAGCGCCGGGTCTATTACTTGCATCACATATTCTTTTTTCACGTTAGCCAACATGATCACCCGGGTTTGCGATTCAATGAGTCGGTAGATGGCTTGCTGCATATCCACCACGCTGGTCTTCGACAGTTGCTGGTTAAGGTAGTCGATACTCTGTTGCGCTTCTTTAATAGCGGCCTGCCGCTGATGTTCGTTGAGACGCGCCACCAGCGTATTGGCCCAATGAGCGGCCAATACCGGGTCACGCCACTCAACACCCAGAGTCATTAGCCCCGTTTTGTTATCCTTGCGGATATCCAGCACATCTTCCGAGAAGGTTTCATACACATCCAGTGTACTCGGTGTTTCACTGCTTAACCCCTGTGCAAACAATGGAACGATTTTTTCCTGCTGCAGAAATGGCACCAGAAAAACACGCGACGTTAACGTTGCCAATACCCTGTCCACGCCATTACCACCGCCACCCAGGTTGACTCCTGCTAACGAGGCCAGACCACCAAATTGTCCAGCCAGTGATGACAGTCCCCCGCTTTCTTCCTCTGCGGACGGAGCCATCACCAATTCGGCACGATAAATCGGTGTTGATAAAAAGGCGAAGCCTGCGGCCAGTAACATGCCCAACAAAAAGACGCTCAATAATACGCGCTTGTACTGGGCCAGCACTCGCCATAAAGCCAGCAAGTCAATGCTGTCATCTTCTGCATAAGGTCCGACATAGTCTGACCCATAACCGGGGACGGCAACATAACGCACCGACAGCTGGTCTCCTTCTTGCCCCTCTGGCAGTTCCGGGGTGGCCGGATGCTCCTTCCTGGAACTCAGTTTGTGAATTTTTAAGTCGGGTTTGTCCATTGATTAATCACTCTACGTCAATTCTTCTGGAGTGGGGCACCTAAAAAATACCCACCGCGTTCCAACTCGCCGCAGCAATGCCAATTTGATAGATAATCTGGCTGACATTGGTCCACAAGGTCAGGGGCTTCATACGCTCCGCGTCCAGAGGCACCACAATGGTATCACCAGGGCGCACCTCCAGATTAGTGCCAAACCAGTTTGTGCTGTGGCTGGGCACCACTGCCCCGTTAGCTCGCACCACATAAACACGGTCTTCGTCGGCACGATACGTCATGCCTCCGCTGCGGTTAATGTACTGTTGTACACTGCGGTCTTCGCGGAACAAGTGCGAGGTGACATGCTGCACTTCGCCGAGAATGGTGACCTCCTGAGTCAACCCGGGAACCATCAGCTTATCACCATCTTTGAGCAGAATATCCTCTCCAAACTCAATCTCTTCTTCATCCTCATCTCTGTCCCAGCTGCTGTTACGGCTGGCCAACAGCAAGGGCAAATCGATAACCAGTCGCCCCACTGCTTTGGTAGCTTTGAGCTGTTTTAACAGCGAGCTTGCCATGCCTGCCGAGCGCTGGGTTTCATCACTGGCCTGTGCCTTTTCCAGATCAATGGCCGCCAGATCCGATTCCAACCGTAAACTCATGGCATCCAGCTGGTCTTGTTCTTTTTTGCGCAAACTCTCACGTAAAAATACCGCACCTTCAGCGAAAGCCTCATCGGTCAAACCTCCGGCCCGTTCAAGCAGTTCCAGCAATGTTTCACCCCGCTTCACCGGGTAACTGCCGGGAAAACGTACTTCTCCTATAATTTCCACCACGCGCTGAGCCGTCCAGTTGGGTAAGCGTTTGATATGCAGAGAGTCATAGGATCGCAAGCGAAGCTGGTCTTCTGTTTTGTCCCACTCGGCTGCCGACATGAAGGCAGCCAGTTGAATGGAAACATGATGTGTCAGTCGTCCCTTTTCCTGATCAATATGATATCGGCTCAATTCTGCTTCCAATGTATAAGCTGATTCAGTGAGGCCGCCTGCAGCCCGCAACAAATCGGCTACACCCATATTTTTTTCCAATGGGTATTCACCGGGTGACTTCACCAAACCACTGACACGCACCACTGCCGTCGGCGCGCCACTGTTTGCCTGTTCCTTGATTTGTATAATCACCGATCCCAGCAGCACAGAACGATCATCATCTTTTGAAAATACATAAACTTCATCACGCGGACTGAGTAACGGATTTCCTGCGGCAAGATTATCCTGAGCAGAATCGGGTGTGCTGATATCAAATGACTGTGCTGCCAGATAGCGGCCCTGTGTATCTTTGCGCATCAGCAATACATAACGTGTGTCACTATTCTCCGTTATATCTCCAGCAAAGCGCAACAAATCACGCAAACGCATTTGGGCCGCCAATGGGTATTCACCTGGCCAGCGCACGTTGCCCGCAATCTGCACGATGGTTTCCGGGTGTTCAAAATTCGCTTGCTGCCGCAGCTCCTGTACCAGCGTCGCAAGCATCTCATTACGTTGCTGCTCTGCCTCAGATGACAAGCCAAATACAAAAACCCGGTCGCGGGATTGCAATTTTAAATCTGCCGCGGAGTCCGGAGCAGCAAAAATCTTATCCAAGCGCGAGACCAACACTTCAATAATACGATCCGGTTGCCGTTCACGGCGGATCAGCACCATGCGTAAATCGGGCTCAGGCAACAATGCCTTAATTGAAGGAAGAACATCAGACACACGCATGTTGGCATGCCATTGCAATTCACCGGGGCGCTGTACATGGCCTGTTATGAATATCGCATTTTCCATGCTGTCCAATACGGAATAAACACGCAGCACATCACCGTTTGTCACGGGCTGTGCAACAGAGAGCGCAGACGACAAATCAATGTCAATAACGGATTTTTCACCCATGGCATTGATACGCTCCAACTGACTCTTTACCTGATAAGCCGTGGGCAACATGCCACCTGCCATGGTCAGCACCTGCTGTATCGTGCGTTCTTTTTTCAGTTCATAAATAGCGGGCCGACGCACTTCTCCGTCAACACTGACAGTATCACCAATGGGCGGTACAAAAATCACGTCACCCGGTTGCATACGTGCATCGGCACTGGTATCACCACGCAGTAATAAATCATACAGATCCAATTGCTGAATCAATTTACCACGCCGCTTGAGCTGTACATTACGCAGTGAACCGATAGACCGCACACCACCACTGACAAACAACGCGTTGGTCATAGTGGACAACGAACTCACCGTGTACGCGCCGGGTCGATTGACATCACCCAGCACAAAAATGCGCATGGAGCGCAGCTCCCCAAGAGAAACATGAATCTGCACACCCGGCATTTGTTTTTTGATGCGCCGTTGCAGGTCATTTTTCAATTCATCAAAACGCATACCAGTAACCGCGATGGGGCCGATACCTGGAAACCGTAACAATCCCTCACGATTAACCATCAATTCATACTGCTGGTTTTCTTTACCGTACAATTGCACCTGCACGGTGTCTCCGGGGCCAATAACATATTCAATGGGAATGGGAATTTCAGTGACCGGTGAAAAGGTGGTGGGTACACCCGCAAACAAATCGTAGCCAAAGGGTTTGAGTGCGTTATCCACCATGGCGGGTTCCCGAGCATTGTCTTCCCGCACGGGCACCAACATAGGTACAACCACTTCAGGCTGTTCCAGCGGTATCACCTTGTCGGTACCGGGTGTCTTTTTAAATGTCTGCAATAATTCCGCCTGCTGCTCGGGGGATAACTGATCCAGCATTTGCATCTGCTGTGCCGACGGTACCGCAGCCAACGGTGCCGCAGAAATCAACAGGAAAAATAGTGCGCAAAGTATTACTGAACCACTACGCCCGGTAGCACGAACCAAAAAAATTTCTCGTAAATCGATAAACACAATGATGCTCTCACTCCGTGCAACAGTTTTATTATTTTGCCATGGATACTATTTATGAAAGGCCGACAACAAATGACGACCACTCCAGTCGAATAACAGAGGATTTTCCACGATAGTGTATAAATCACCGGGCGATTTTACCATCTGCCCCACATCGCGTGTCCATGGCGAAATGGCAAAGCGTGCAACCGCCTGGGTATCCCGGGTCAGCATGCTCCCCAGAGGAATAGAAAGAAAAATGCCTTTGTCATTATACGGATCATCCGGCCTACCCGGCGAGGTGATGTCCCGCCCGTCTGTGACCGTATACCAGGCACCAATACGCACACCGGAACGAAAACGGCGTTGTATTTCATAACGCACACCGACATCCTTAGCCAGAAAACGCCCGCCGCGCACAGTGAACGTCAAACCCTGTTGTTGCAGACGATAATGTACAGCAGCAATAGCGGTGGTGGTACGGTAATCACGAAAACCAAAATCGCCATCGGTATTGCGTTGGCGCAGTGTATCCACACTGAAATCCATAGCCCAGGGACTGGACTTGGAAAAATACAACAACTGGCCACCCAGCCCAGCAAACATACGCTCATAATAGCCCGCCGAGGCACGGGCATAAAAACGAGGCCGTAATTGTAAATACTGGTTCAGCATCAGCTGATCAAGAATAAACTGGCCATCACGGGTGTAATCACCCACATCAGAACGCACATGGGGCAGTACGCTATTGGAACGATCCTCTACTTTGCTGACATCCTCCAACAGACGCAAACGCAACCCGCCCTGCACAAACAAGCCACGTCCCAGTTGCCGGGTATATGTTGCCAATGCAAAGGTCTCATAACGCAGCGCACCGTTGGCATCGTTAAAATAGATACCGGCGTTAAGGGGAATAAAGCGCACCCGGTCCAATGCACGGCTCTCACGGCGCAGACTGAGAGCATGGCCTTCCTCATTAGGTACCCACTGGAAACGTTCAAAGGATTCTGTCTTTTTAGAAATGGGGGGTTGCGCTACTGTGGGGGGTTGCGCTACTGATTGACGCTCAGTAAGAGCAAGAGCTCCGGCCAGTTGTTTCACGGTATCAGGACTGCTGTAACTCACCGTTATACCCTTGAGCAATTCACCGTAGGTGACGTTGCCGGCAAAAAAACCTTCCAACAAAGGTAAATCATGAAAATCATAAGTCACCAGAGCCAGATCTGTGGGTGTAAACCAGGTGATGTAAATGGCATCGAGATCACGCGGACCCAACGACAACACGGTGCGTAATGCACGGCCGACAGCACGTGCCACCAGAGAGATACGCCGGTGAGCAAAACCCATGTGCAGCTCTCGACCCACCAGTAAAATTTGCACGTTACGAAAACCCTGCTGCTCCAGAGCTGCGATCAGCTGTTCGCGTGATTCGGAAGAATCGCGCCATGTCACCAAGTCTGCTCGCTCGGTCTTTGCCACAAACGGTAAGGGCTCATCCAGCTTGGGGATAAACTCACGCTGCATCAACGGGATAGAAACATAGGCGTTAAGCCCCACATCCCCACTCTGCCAAGCCATCCGCCCACCCAACCAGCCCCAGCGATAACCGATGGAGAATGTATCTGCACCCTTGCGCCTGACTGCGCCACTGGTGGCGGCAAAGCGGTCATTGGCATAATCCGTAGCATCGTACTCATAAACCAGATCAAAACCTGGTGCCCAGGCAGGCTGGTATTGCAGGCCACCAAAACCACCATTGAGGCGTCCCCGCCCCAAACCCAAACTAAAGTCCACTGAACCAAACTGCTTGCTCATCACCACGAAATCCGCGTCAAACACCCGGGTACCCAAAAAATCCCGGGTACCCACGCTGATTGCAGGAAGATAGCGCTGCTCTTGCAACAACAACAGCTTGGCATCGAAAGCCTTGTCTTTAAACGTGCCGAAATTGGGATTCGTCAATCCCCGGGTATGACTCACCGAAGTATATCGCGCACCCAGTTCCAGTCGTGGGAAAATACTCAGACTGCTCCAGAAGGCTCTATAGGGTTCAAATCGGCTGAAACCAAAACGCAGTGAGCCATCCTCCGCCACTCGCGCCGTTGGCATATTCACCAAACCGGTTTGTCCTGCTTGAGTAGGGGTAGTCAGCGGTGCAGCAAACAACGGCAGGCTGCCCACCCACAACACAGCACACAGTAAAATACCGTTAAATCTCTGCCTGCCAGACATGTGATTATTTTTCGTCCATACTATTTACCGTTAAATTCAAAAACCAGATACAAAAACGCCTCTGGCCTGTAAGGCCAGAGGCGTTAATAAAACAAACCCTGTAGATAAAGAACTAATGATTTGAGGTGCTGGAACCGCCACCAGAGCTTGCCAAGGCAGCAATCGCACCTGCGGCCAACGCACCAATGGCCACCATAGTGCCAGTACCCATCGCCGCCGCCGAACTCGCTGCACTGCCAGCTTCCGTACCTGTACTGGTGCTCTCCGCAGCCCCCGTATCGGCAACCGGGTCCGGGACAGTCGCACTGGCACCTGCACCAATAGCTGCCGCCAACTGAATTTCCTCACCCGCAAAAGCAAAGCTACTCAGTGCCAAACTAACAACTACAGCAATAAATAATTTTTTCATCTTGCTTCCCTCAAAAATAACCGTCCATGCTTCGAATATAACACTACTGTGTTAATTGTGCATGAACCATATGCCCGTTTTTATTCAACCTTTATATTCAGAGAAGGCAAAGTGAGTAATCTGTATCCCACTCTCTCTGCGTTCTATCTGGATCCACAGCGGTCCTTGATAATGGTCACGTTTATTTTGACCGTTAGCCTGTACTTCAACATTATAAATACCCTCACCTCGGGCAATATCGCCATCCCATGTCCATCGCACGTCTTTAAAGGCTATCGTTCGGAACGAAGTACCATTAAACAGTCCTACATAATCTTCCCGAATACCCTTTACCGTAGCCCGATCATTGGTTTGGGCATCTTTTGCAAAAAGTTTCATGAAAGCTTCAATATCGCCCGCCGCATAGGCGCCAATAAGCGTGTTCAATAATGCATCCAGTTCTTTTTCTGAAATATGACTAACGGGATTCGCGCCTGCGCTTGCTTTGCCTGCATCAATTACAGATTGCGTTTCCACACGTTCAGTCACCACAACATTGGACGTGTAATAACGAATGATTTGTAACTCACCAGAATGACTTTCCACCTGTAGCGTCACGTCCCCGCTTTCTTCATAGGCAGGTTGCCCATCCCTGCCCTGCACCGAAACCATGTATTGCCCACCGCCACGCACATAACCGGTTTTCTGCTCCCAACTCATATTTCTAAATTGCATGCTGCGCCCGGTGCTATTTTGGAATAACGTTTGATATTCACCCCGCACACCGGCTATATCAATCGATTTATTGGTGCGCACTTCAGGCGAATACAACGCCAATAGTGTGTTCAAATCGCCTGCCTGATAAGCTGTAGTCAATACCGTGAGCATTTTATCCAGGCTCGCAGAACTGATCAGGCCGACTGATGCCGCAGCCCGTGCAGCTGCTTGTGCTTGTACCTTTGCCTCTTCCGCTGCTTTTGCCTCCGCTGCCGCTTTTGCCCTGGCTCTGGCCTGTTCCTCTGCCCGTGCTTTGATTTCAGCCTCACGCTGGCGCTTGGCTATTGCTGCTGCTCTTAGTTTCGCTTGTGCGTCTGCCTCTGCTTTTGCTTGAGCCTCTGCTTGTGCGTCTGCCTCTGCTTTTGCTTGAGCCTCTGCTTTTGCCTGAGCCTCTGCTTTTGCCTGAGCCTCTGCTTTTGCCTGAGCCTCTGCTTTTGCCTGAGCCTCTGCTTGTGCTGCCACTTTGGCAGCCTCTTCAGCAGCACTTGATAACAAAGCTGCCTGAGCTGCCTGCACCATTTCTAATGTCGCTACGGCTTCGCTGTTGACCTCATCAACCGGTGGCTCCACCACTACAGGGGCAACAGCTGGTTTCGTTGCCGGTTGTGCTACAACCACTGATGCACTCGGCAAGTCAGCAACCACTTCCGGTTCAACATCTCCCGTCATTTTGATTTGAGTCAACCATAAAACAAATACAATGACCGCAACACCAGCGATCAACATCATGTTGCGAACAGTTGGTGCTGTGCGTGTACCCTCAGCAATCATTTCACTCGTATTCGCAGGCGAAGGCGAAGGCGGAGGCGGAGGACGCAGCCCCGAATTAACCGCACGGCCCATATTGGGTGACAAATCCAAATCCAACGCCTCTTCGACATCCTCGACATCGTTTAGAGGTTTCGCAACTTCTTCTGGGCGTGCCGTTATTTCAGAGCGACACAAAGACTCATAGGCTGCGCCCACTCGTGATACACCACTTTCATCGTTAAGCTTTTTATCCTGGCGTAACAACTTCATCAATAGACCGTAGTGCGCTTCCACCTCAGTCAGGCTTGCATCCGATGCCAGACCTAATACACGAAAATCATCTCCACCTGGTAAAAACAACACACGACGCACAAAAAAGCGTACAGCTGCTCGCAGCATGGCGGGCGAAATACCCATTACGGCAATTTGACGTAATCCTGATAACACATGATCTTCGGCAATTGCCAATTCCAAAATAGCCTTAATGCCTTTAGGTAGAGGCTGACCGGGATCATCCAATCCTGGGAAGCTCCGCGGTGAACGATGAAAAGCTAACACCAAACGCAAAATTTTGCGCAACACCACTTCCTGAGGATCTCCCGGCGCATCTGGCAGCGGTGCCATTACACGCGGCGAAGGTTGATTGGCGGGGCGTTCTGTTGTTGCTTCGGGCGTGCTTACAGCAGTCTCTCTGCCGCCAGCAATGACTCGAAAGCGCTCCATTTCCGCAGGCGCGTTGTTATTGCTGTCATCAATTTCAATATCATCCGGTTGTGCCTGCGCCACATGCTGCATCCATCCATCATCGGGTACTACCCGATCCATCATGCCACCATCTTCTGGAAAGGAAACAGCCACAGCAGCATGGCTTTCGTCGATATCCACAGTTGCAGGTTCAGACGGCGGGCTAACATCCGGTTTATCTATGTTCACTTCTTCAACTTCGCTGACCTGTGCGGGAGCGGAGTCGGCAGCAGCTATTTTGGATACACTGTTGTTTATTGATTGAGGTGTGCCCGCTGTCTCGACAGACACGATATCAGGTAACACATCTGTGTTTATTTTTGCGGGCCGGGCAAT
The DNA here is from genome assembly GCA_015487095.1 of Gammaproteobacteria bacterium. Taxonomy (GTDB): domain Bacteria; phylum Pseudomonadota; class Gammaproteobacteria; order SZUA-152; family SZUA-152; genus SZUA-152. The sequence continues at coordinate 16,492 of WFQM01000254.1, forward strand.
CGGCCTGCCGGAAATCTCACTTTGCAATTCATCAGTAACTTCATGCAGTACATCCGCGTTAATCGTGTGCAACTCTTCGAGGCTGCTAAACAGCAAAACCCGGTCACACAACATATTGATACGTCGCGGCACGCCCTCAGTATATCGGTAGATAATCTCAAACGCTTCATCAGTAAAATGAGGATCATCATTCCAGCCCACATGTGCCAAACGACTTTCCACGTAGTTCTGACATTCATCTTCACCCAGCGCACTGAGGTGATAATTAGCAATCACGCGTTGGCGGAGTTGTTCCAGGTCCGGGTGATCCAGCATTTGACGAAATTGCACCTGACCGAGCAGAAAGGTCTGTAACAACGCCTGCTCGCCCACTTGCAGGTTAGAAAGCATGCGTAATTCTTCAAGCGAGCGAGCGGGCAGATTCTGAGCCTCATCCACTACCAGCAATACCCGCTTACGCTCACGGGAACGGGCCATGAAAAAAGCTTCCAGGGTTTTCAGCAAACCAGCCTTATCCTGGCCTTCATAGCGCAGCCCAAAAGAAGCCAGCACCATACGCAGCATTTCATCAGCTTCCAACTGGGTCGTGGTCAAATGAGCAACCACCACGTCAGACTGATCCATATCCTGCAAAAGAATTTGTGCCAGGGTCGTTTTACCCGTACCCGGCGCACCGGTGATCACCACAAACCCTTCGGCCTGACTCAGCCCGTAACGCAAATAAGCCAGAGCACGTTTGTGGCCACGACTGGCGAAAAAAAAGCTCGGGTCAGGACTAAGACGGAAGGGTTTGGCTCGCAGCTGATAAAAATTCTCGTACACGCTGAATTCCCTTATTATGGTTGATCTGGCTCTCTATCGGCCGGTATGAGGTCTACTTCACTTGGTTATCCGAAAACACCCGTTCAACTCTAAAAACGATGAGATTTCGAGAGAGCCATTTTACCACTAAATTCCGGTTTTTAAAGTAAAAAATTAAGGCAAAATGACCATTCCCCCACCAATACACACATTATTTTCACGGAAACTTGAAAACCAAATAATCTCAGACTGATTTGATCAGGAAATGCCGTTGCAAATATAAGCTATGCTGGGGGGGATTCATCATCATTTTAACAACTTCAAATAGTCGTGACTACTTACAGCAATAGACCTGATCAGCCCCGGACGACATGGCACTTCTCAATGAGTGATTTCACGTACCGCACCCATTCGCTGAAGCGAAAGCTCGTAACCAAAACCCAAAAACTGAGAGACATGCGGTAAACTTGCGCACCATGTTGATACAAAGTGTATCGATGCCAATCCCAACCAGTCGAATTTCGACATAACAGTAAATCTATACTGGCAAAAGCCTGTAACCTGGATTAATCAAGTCACACAAAAATTTGCAAATCAGATTTTCCCTTTAGTTTGCAAGGATGTACAAGCATCGCCAGCTAATAATATTCAGCTAACTACTGGTAGCTGGCATTCAAATATCAGGATTGTAATATCAAACATCGCTGATGCCACTGCGTAAATTATCGAAAAATTAGCAGCCAAATATCATCGTAAAATATCTTGACAGTTTACACATCCCCCTTCCCAGAAAGGAAGAAAGATCAGCAAATACTTTAAAAACAACAAGTTGAGTTAACTGATAAATACGCAAGGTTTTTATCGAAAAGAACTGGTACTTCCGACAATTTTGTTGGCAGTAAATTTCCAGCCAATGACAACAAAAAAACAGGCTTATTAGAAAATAAAATAAATCATATCACTATAATTCAACTCAAAATGACCAGGAGCAGACTGAGTGATCTATATATTTAACAATCAGATGAAGAGTTTTATTTCAAGTAAAGAGGCCAATAGGCATGATATCTGTTTAAATTAATACAGAGACACGAAACAAAAAATGGCATTAGCAAGTTTTTATCATTCAAATCACCTTACCAAAGACTTTAACAGGTTGACACATTGCAAGTAATAACCGATCATCACCCGCGATTATTATTTAGTGGTAATAGGATTATCACGTAGTGGCACTGGGACTATCACGCAGGCGGCGCACTTGAGACATATCTTTAGCTATTCAAGGTTAAAACGCTCAGCCATACGATCATGGACGAAACAAAAAATGAAATACAACTCTTACCTACCCCCCACACATATCCATCAATATGGTCTTTACGGCTCGAAACCAGGGAAGACGTAATTATGAATCCTATGTTGGGTATACAAATGCCGCTCAGCGATTAAATAGAAAAAATTGGGGTGTATTATTTCTCCACTTAACTTTTAATCCCGCACCCCATAATACAGACCTCCTGTGAAAACAGGAAACGGCTTGAGACGCAGGTATTATCTCATGAATGCGAATACTGCCAGCCAGGGTGATGAAATATTTAATGAGCCAGGATTCAGAAAATACGCTGCGCACCGCATGCTGCCATGATGACAGAGCGCTGCTCGACCATGTTGAACATACTTTGCATATCAATGATGTGAAATATGTGAAATAGATGGATACATTTTGTGATAAATAGCGTCTGATCTTTGGGGAACTAACACCAAATTATTTTGGTGGCTTAACAAGCTATTCAGGCTTAACCAAGAATAAGTACCGAAAAACCTACACATGTTAATAACATAACTTACAGATACACATATCAAGAAACATCGAGTTCAGCGTTTAGGGCATTTTCAAGTCAGCTTAGGTTATATCAAGTCTAATCTGGTTCTGCCTCACTCACATATGTTTTCTGTAACATAAAGGAATATGCAGGTAACCCTTCTTTGAATAATTGCTCAATGTATTTGGTAGAAACACACAAACAATCAGGCATCCAGCACCACAATGGTGGCAAGCCTGAAGTTATGTTTATGGTCTCAAATAAACCAGGGCTTATTCTCGATTTGGGTGAATACAGCGATAAAGCGATTGAAGTGCTGGAGCATAATGTAACGCGTAACCCCCTATACTTACGCAGCCATGTTCAAAGAATCTACCTTTACAGAAAAATTAAAAATGGTGATGCTTTGTATGGTGCCCTATTGGATCTGTTTATAGCGCTCAACACTAAAGGTTTTGAAATAAGGCAACGCTTATTGTTTGAATCCAAATGTTACTTGGATTCTCATCATTTCAATGTGCTATATCAGCGATTAGGTAATGGCATAAATGCATCAACTGTATTGCCGTTAAGCTACTATTCACGGCTCTCGAAAGGATTGATCGGCACAATCGACTTACTCATCAGCAATCATTCGACTACATATGAGGCGCGTGACCCTCAAATAGAAGCGCATGAATATTTGGAATATGGGGAAGTGGATGAAGCAAGGAAAGTTTTAGAGATCGCGGTGTTAAAAGAGCCTTGGCGTAAAGAGTTACACATAGACTTACTTGAGATATATAAAGCATCTCGCGATGCAGACAACTGTGATGCAATGTATCGCCGGCTGGCTGATAAATTTATTCCTGACCATCACGCGTGGATACAAACGGCAAAACACATTCATCTGGCCACAGGAGATATAGATGGATAATCATACAAGGCCTGTAAAAATTGCGGCATTAGGCATGGAACAACGCACCTACAGTACGCTGCAATTATTTTTTCATGAACATTGCAAGGATAGCTACGTTCTGGTGGAAGAAAATTCTGCTGACATCAGCATAATAGATATGGATGGATTTCAGGCACACAGAATGCTGGAAGAACATAAAAAACATTACCCCAATCAACCTTCAATCCTGATTTCCCTCTCCCATGACAAAGCGTATGATGCGGTATATATTCGCAAGCCGATTATGCTAGAAGCTCTTTCCTCAGCCCTGCTCAAAGCAAAAGAACGATTACAGCAACCTGTTGCGAAAGTACCCGCCCCAGAAGTGCCTACTGTGGGAATAGCGCCACAGTTACAAATAGTTGCCAGCAATCCAGAAACAGTCACCCCGCTGTTACTGAATAACGTTGTTCATAACCCACATAAAATCGCAAGGCAGGAAAAACCAGCTTCCAAACATTTTAATCAATACCGATATTCAGCAAATTTTCTAACTGAAGACGCCGACCTGGAGCACATCAATACCAAACTGGCCGAGAACTTCAACCCCGACAATCCTATACAAATAGCCAAGTTTCAATACCAGCCTGAGCAAACGCTACAGGGATATTTTCAGCAAGCGTATTTCACTGCACTACAAAAACAACAAAACGTACTCTTAAAAGGGGTTTGGCGTCCAATAACCATACTTCACGAATCAAAACAATTAAGAGTTGAAAAAAACTTCCGCCATTTATATGCACTGTCTGGAATGCTTTTTGATAAATCCAACGTTTCGATCACCGTTCTGGATAATAACGTGGACTGTGAACCCGGCCTGCATGAAACAGTTTTACCGGCAGAGCCTTTTCTGTGGAAGTTAGCCATGCGCACATCACGCGGGCGTGTGCCAGCAAACACAAATTTCACCGCGCCCATCAAACTAATACGCTGGCCTAATTTTACACGGACAATCATCACGCCCCATGCACTTAGAATTGCCGCGTTATGGGCAAGACAACCAACATCCCTGATGGATACAGCGAGTTATTTAGCGGTTCCATTACAACATGTATTTATGTTTTATACCGCAGCCGTTTCACTGAATTTTGTAGCGCCGGTAATAACTGAAGAAAATCATTCAACCACTGCGCTACCGCCAGTCAAACGTCACCGATACCGGAAAATTTTTCAAAATTTACTTGAACGACTACGTAATAATTAATATTGCTCGTAGAATTAAAGTAATAAAACCCTATGACAAATTATAAAATAATATTTACGGGCCCTGTTGGTGCTGGAAAAACCACAGCGATATCCTCGATATGTGATCGCCCCCCTGTCTCAACTGACAAAATTGCAAGTGATATGACACGAGCTGTCAAAAAAACAACTACCGTAGCATGCGACTATGGCACAGTTCGTTTAAATGGCGGAGATTGCCTCCATCTTTATGGCACACCAGGCCAGGAGCGCTTTGATTTCATGTGGGATATCCTGGTATCAGGTGGAATTGGTTTAGTATTACTGCTGGACAATACACGACCAAACCCTTTCCAGGATATGGATTTTTTTCTTGACCAATTTCAAGACTTTATCAATCAAACCCAAATTGCAATTGGTGTCACGCAAATGGATCGCAAGTCAGCACCCTGTATTGATGATTACCATAACCATTTGAGCAAACAGGGATTGACTATTCCAATTTTTGACGTGGATGCCCGTAAACGACAAGATGTTTCATTACTGATTAAAGCATTACTTTTTTCACTGGACCCTGGCCTGATAGAAAACAATGACTGATTTCACCGTTAAAGAAAACCTTTACATTTATCCCACACCAGCTGGTGCGTATTATGCGGTATCAAGCCCTACGGATGATCCCGCAAAAAAATTATTACGTACACTGTTTCAATTTATAGAAACCCCATCCTTGACGATTGATGAGTTACATCTATACACAGGCATAAAAGATAAAAATGAAATTACTGCACTATTAAAACGCATGCAAAGCCTGGATTGGTTACAGGGCTGCGAAGAACCACAGGGCGCTCCTTTAGGTGACTTTGAGAAAATATTGCCCGAATTATTATCACCACTATCCAACAGAGGAAATGTGTTACTAGCTGATAACCTGGGATTTCATATTGCCTATAATGGCTTTAATTACGAAACAGTGGAACAATTGTCCGCATTAAGCGCCGACATATCTTCTTTGCATGAACGACATATAGGATTGTTAGAAAACAACCTTGGCCTGAACTCCAGCGCTTGGGCAATCGTAGATGCTGCCGGGAACAGTCAAGTAGGATTTTGGCCACTGTACATCGGTGAACAACGATTCGTATTGGTTATAGGTGGGCTACCCCGCATGAACCAACCAATATTGATATCATTGATATGGGCTTTAAATATGCGCTTTGCTAAAGAGAATTAACATAACCTCCTTTAATTTCAACAGATATAGAGAAAAAAAATGATAGACAAAAAAGGAAATATTATTAAACCCGACTTTATTGAGCTTACACGTTATGCCAAACAATTTTCAGGTTTAACAATTGAGAAAGAGAATGTATTATTAAGCGTGAAGGATGAGGTTGCTCCATTACTTGGCACCGTAACCGATAATTTTTACGATGCAATGAATGACATACCTGAGGCAGCATCTTACCTGGAGGGACGCATAACGGGACTGAAACAAACCCACTTAAACTGGATGAACAGCGTCTTCACCGGCCCTTACAATGAAGAATACACAGAGTCAATGTACGATGTTGGCGACATTCATGTTCGAGTTAATCTACCCGTGGAATTTATGAGCGGTGGTGTTACTCTTATATGCAACGAACTTTATAAAATAATTTTCGAGCTATATGGCGAGGATTCTGTAAAAACACACAACATCATTAGCGCCATAAACTCTGCACTGGGATTTTCACTATTTGTAATGCAAAAATCCTATAATGCCTCTGTTGATGAAGCCTTGAATAAATTTTTATTGATAACGGGCATGAGTGAAGCCTTGTTTGCAAAATTATCTTCCTCATTCAATGCAACTAAACCCTAAACTTTATTCAACCTGACACCTTACTAGTAGGAGCACATAATAATGCGACAAGAAATGCTTGGTTCAATTCTCAACGAGCTGAACGGCTCATCAGTAGATATAGAAGCATCAGCAGTAATTTCAACTGATGGATTACTGATTTCATCTGTATTACCCCATGACATGGATGAAGACCGTGTTGGCGCAATGAGCGCGGCCATGATATCGCTCGGAGATCGAACGGCGCAAGAATTATCCAGGGGTGAATTAGAACAAGTACTTGTTAAAGGCGGCACAGGCTACATTCTGATGACTTATGCTGGTCAAGATGCGGTAATCACTGTGCTGGCCAAACCAAAAGCAAAACTTGGTTTGATTTTCCTTGATGTAAAACGGGCTGCAGAAAATATTGCCAAGGTACTTTAAATAGATGCTATGGCGAATATAGATAAGTCGCGCGCTTACTGCGCGCGCTTTATCACCCCCCCCATTGAAACCTTAGGCAAGGCGCTGTGTGAAATTTCTTCCACTGATTTCCAGCTGATCATATCGCATTATTTTTCATCTACCGATGGCTTTAAAATAAAACAATAACCACGACCACGCAGTGTCTCGATAACATTTAGTGAGTTTTGTGGGTCCAGCTTGCGACGCAAACGCCCGACGAACACCTCAATCACATTGCTGTCACGATCGAAATCCTGAGCATAAATATGCTCGGTCAATTCCGCTTTAGAAACAACCTGACCTGCACGTACTATTAAATACTCTAAGACCCGATATTCATACGCTGTAAGCTCAATGGGCTCATCATACATGGTGACTTTTTGCGCCAGCGAGTCTAGCGTTAAGGGTCCAAATATTACTACTGATTGCGTCCAACCTACAGCCCTGCGCAACAAAGCTCTGATACGCGCAATCAATTCTTCCATATGGAAGGGTTTCACCAGATAATCATCACCACCTGCATCCAGCCCTTCCACTTTATCCTGCCAGCGGTCACGTGCGGTTAAAATCAAAATAGGGAAATCTCGTCCCGCTGCACGCAACTGGCGAATCACTTCAATACCCGAAATTTCTGGCAAGCCGAGATCCACAACCCCTACATCGATAGGGTATTCCTGGCCAAAAAACAACCCTTCTCGCCCATCAGCTACGTCATCAACGGCGAAACCTTCCTGTCGCAATCGTGTTGCCAACTGCGTCCGCAACTGTTCTTCATCTTCAACAATTAATACGCGCATTTGTATGTCGCTGCTAATGTTTTAAAAGGTTTCCAGTATGGCAGGATGAAAAAACCAGCATACCCAAGACTTCCCCACCACTAACATGAGGAATTATCGCATGAATATCAAGCATGCATAGAAAACACGAAGGAAAGTCAGGCAAAGATGCCACGATCAACAGAAAAAGCAAAGATAGCTGGCTTGAGACAAGGATCACTCATCTCAAGCAAACCAAAGGTGGTGGTACTCACCAAAAATGCGGACTAGGCACCCAGGGGGTTGAGCGCCATTTCCTTGTCCTTTTAAAAATCGGATTTATGTCCTCAAACACAAATAACCTATTCTTAGAGTGCCAGTATAAAATCAACCAATTTTTCAATATTTTCATCGGAAACACGCGGTGAATACGGAGGCATAGGAGCTGCTCCCCATGTGCCTTTACCACCACCTTTCACTTTTCCGATCAGGTTTGCCTTGGCACCGGCATCACCCTTGTACTTGTCAGCCACTTCTTTCCATCCGGGCCCAACAATCTTTTTATCGATGCTATGACAGGCCAGACAACCACTCTTCTTTGCCAATTCCAGATCAGCCATTGCACTGCCTGAAGCCAACATCATCACACTTGCTGCTAAAATGATCTTTTTCATTTTAAATCTCCATCGTTTTTATTTGGAACGATTTCTCAACCGATAAGTACAAGGTACAGGGAAGAAGCTGAACACAAACTGAACGTACTTGCGAAAATAATGATAAAACCGACAATTACAGTAAATTATTATAATTCTGCGCATTTTTCACCAACCGGATACGCGTCTTTTGCCAGGGGTCAGACCAGGGCAACCCCGAAGACATCAGTGCCCGACACAATTTTAGTTCACCGCCAATATCATCAAGATGCACAAATTCCGGGGCTGGCCCCTCCGCTCGTGGGCAATCCATACCGCCTTCAAAACCTTGATTGTGATAATTACCTAGCGGCAGCGTAATCCCCACTGTGGGCAAACCCCAAGCGGTCGCCGCCGTGGCTTCACAAGCACCACCATCCATCAACCGGCGTTGATGGGCCTTAGGCAAAGTCTTTTCTGCTATCTCCGAAAGCACCTGTAATGCGCCGCTCTCGAATGGCGTGCGCCGATCTCCGAGGCGGACCACCGGGCCTTTACCGACACGCGCCCCCGGTAATGTGCGGGATGCCTCAAGACTGACACACACCAGTGGACGTTTTGCCGTCGCCAACCAGCCCAGCTCAAAATGCTGCACGGCACCCACAAAGCCTACCTCCTCCGCCCGTGTCAACAAACCGATAAATGGCGCACCTGCGTTGCGCCGATGCAGGTCAATGGCTGTGGAAACAATGGCAAATACTCCTACCAAATCATCCGCAGCCCGGGTATACAAACGCTTGCCACTGATCCAGCAATGGGAACGGAAGGCGAAACTGCCAAACAGGCTTTTTGCCTGATGCCCGGCATAACGTTCCGCCAGTAACATTCCATCCGGCGTTTGAAACTGTACTTCGGCGCGATCTATGGCCCAGCCTGCTTTTAGCAGCTTTGGCTTGAGCAGACGAGCCCGCACTGTGGAATTCGTGATTTCGCCATCATCGTCAGCCAACCACAACCGGGCACCGGGGAGGTGTTTGAGTGGCGAACCACCATGCCATTTCACAGCCAGCCGATTGGCGGCCAGCCACTTCACGCCATGAAAGCCAGGATGATCCATGTGTGCAATAAAAATGCGTACCGGTTCGTTTTTATCCGCGCTTGTTGTACGTCGACTCAGCAAACGTTGATAGGCCGTCGCCGTCGCCACACCTACGACCAAATTACCCACCGGATCAAAAAAATGCGCTACGCCGACTCGTGCCAGATGTGCCGACACACAGCGCGCTACATGCTGTTCACGAAAAGGAGCCGCAGGTTGGCGGAGGATATCTTTGAGCAGAGAGAGACGTTTGGCTGTCAGCATTTTTGCAGCAAGGTAAATTAAGCGAGTTCAGCCCTGGTCTCGTTGATCGGTGAAGCGTTTCACTTCACCCATATGGATTTCACCTTCATGCACTGCACCTTCAGCAATAGCAATGAACGGGCTGGTAAGACTGCCACGAATCTTCGCAGTACACACAATTTCCATTTTTTCCCGGGCGCTAATCGAGCCTTCCACCTGTCCAGCAATCACAATGTGTTTGGCGACAATATCCCCAATCCAGCAACCACCTTCACCGATGACCAAGGTACCGTCGAGCTTGCTATTACCCTTTACCTTGCCCAGCACAATAGTATGCCCGCTACCACCGATAGTGCCGGTAAAAATACTGCCCAAACCAATACTGGTAGTGAAACCCGCAACGCTATCCAGACTACGACGACCTTTGTTGTTAGTCAGGTGGATTTTTGGGTCTTCACTGGCCATCGTGCAAAAAATCAGTGCCGAAAACGCTGAAAGATGAGACAAGCATTGGTGCCACCGAAACCGAAGCTGTTGGACATCACCCTGTTTAGCTGCGCATCATCCACACGCGTTTGCACAATAGGCATACCCTGCGCGTCTTCGTCCAGCGTTTCCACATTAGCCGAAGCGGCGACAAAGTCACCCTGCATCATCAGCAACGAATAAATCGCTTCATTGACGCCCGCTGCACCCAGCGCATGGCCGGTAAGCGATTTGGTGGAACTGATTTTGGGAACATTGTCGCCAAACACTTCACGCACCGCACCCAGTTCACGGGTATCCCCCACTGGCGTGCTGGTACCATGGGCGTTGATGTAATCAATATCACCATCAACCGTAGCCATAGCCTGTTGCATACAACGTACCGCACCTTCACCGGATGGCTGCACCATATCGTAACCATCACAGGTGGCACCATAACCCACAAGCTCACCGTAAATTTTTGCACCGCGTGCCAAAGCATGCTCCAACTCTTCTAATACCAACAGGCCACCACCACCGGCGATCACAAAGCCATCACGGTCGGCATCATAAGCCCGCGAAGCCTTTTCAGGTGTCTCATTATATTTGGAGGACATAGCGCCCATGGCATCAAACAGCACCGACTGACTCCAGTGCAGTTCCTCGCCACCACCGGCAAAGACGATGTCTTGTTTGCCCATCTGGATCAATTCCGCGCCGTTGCCGATGCAGTGCGCGCTGGTGGAACAAGCCGAGCTGATGGAATAGCTCACACCTTTGATTTTAAAGGCGGTGCCCAAACAGGCGGAAGTGGTACTGCCCATAGTACGCGGCACCATGAACGGACCGACTTTGCGCACACCTTTGGAGCGTAGCAAATCGGCAGCCAACACCACGTTTTCGTTGGAGGCACCACCAGAGCCAACCACCAGACCACTGCGTGGATTGGAAATGTCATCTTCTGTAAGTCCGGCATCTTCCAAAGCTTCTTTCATCGCCAGATAATTATAGGCAGCGGCATCTCCCATAAACCGGTATAACCTACGGTCAATCAGCTCCTTGGTATCCACTGCTACATCACCATACACACAACTGCGAAACCCAAGATCTGCATATTCCTGGCTAAAACTGATCCCTGAACGACCTTCACGAAGGGACTCCGCCACTTCTTGTTGATTATTTCCGATGCTGGACACGATGCCCATACCAGTGACGACGACACGTTTCAAAACTGTTTCCTCCTGCCGGACGCTTTACTTAATTTCTGCTGTTTACTTGAATTCTACTGACGTACTCTTCGACTAAAAATTTTCTGTCGAGGTAAATAAACCTACCCGCAAATCGTTGGCAGAATAAATTTCACGGCCGTCAACTTCCATTACCGCATTGCCTATACCCATCACCAATTTGCGCAAAATGACGCGCTTCATGTTTATACGATAAGTGATTTTTTTATTTTCCGGCGTTACCTGACCAAAAAATTTCACCTCACCCGCTCCCAGTGCCCGCCCTCGACCTGGCCCACCCATCCAACCCAGAAAAAACCCCACCAGCTGCCACATAGCATCAACACCCAGGCAGCCGGGCATCACCGGGTCATTTTTGAAATGGCAATCAAAAAACCACAGATCGGGAGTGATATCCAGCTCGGCAATGATTTCACCCTTGCCAAATTCACCACCTTCATCGGATATATGGGTGATGCGGTCACACATCAACATCGGAGGCAGGGGTAATTGCGCATTACCCGGTCCATACATTTCACCGCGTGCGCAGGCTAACAATTCTTCTCGTGAAAACTGATTTTGCTTTGACATAGCTACTTGTTTTCGCCACTTAATTAGTGGCTCCTCCCCAGGATGGTTAACACCATTTTGTTGTTTGCGCATTATGCACACTGGTTTATTTATGATCTAAATCGCCATATTCTGAACAACTGCGTACGACTAAAGACAGGCAAGAGTACCACATCAGCTGTGAATTTTGGAGCACACCCGAGCCAGTATCAACGATTCCCGGCCATTGCCCAAGTGTTAACCAAGCATGACTCATTTTTGCTGTAGCAGGCCACTTTTCCAGATCAGCCGTCTGAAATCGGTGCAAATGAAACCAGCCTGAAATCAATCTGCACATGTGTTCATGCCCCTTTTTTTTCAGGAAAATCACGTGCAGCCTCCATAACATTGGGTAATTGCTCCAATTTGGCCAATGCCTGACTCAACTGTTCAACATCATGGATATCCAACGTCAAGGTCATATTGGCAAGGTTGCTTTTGGGATCTGTCAAGGTATTCACCGCCGAGACATTCAATTGTGCATTACTCAACACTTCCGTAATATCGCGCAGCAAACCTTGGCGATCAAATGCCCGTACGCAGATGTCCACAGCGTAGGTTTGCTGGCTGCCACGACTCCATTCAACATCAATTAACCGCTCCGGCTCTTCCCGCTTCAGGCGCAGTAAATTTCGGCAGTCATTACTGTGTACGGTAATTCCACGACCACGCGTGATGTAACCAACAATCTGGTCATCAGGCACTGGTTTGCAGCATCGCGCAACATGAGTAACCAGTTCGCCCACCCCCATAATACGGACACTATCGGATTGGTCATTTTTAGCTGCGGAAGACTTTGTCCGCAGAGGCGTTTTTCCCGGCTGCCGTGTAACCGGCAAAATCAACGCAGATAAACGCCCGGCAATTTGCGCACTGGTGATATCCCCACAACCTACCGCAGCAAAAAACTCATCTATCGAGGGACGCTTAAATTGCTTTGCAAGAAAATCAAAGTTGACCTCAGAAAGGCCAAGACGCTGAAATTCCTTTTCCACCACATCACGACCATCCACAGCATTATTGGCAAAGTCCTGTTGCCGAAACCATGCGCGTACTTTGGCACGCGCACGCGCACCGGTGAGATAACCAAGATGCGGATTCAACCAGTCCCGGCTCGGCTTACTTTGCTTTGAGGTCAGAATTTCAACCTGCTCGCCGTTTTTTAACTCATAACCAATAGACACAATCTTCCCATTGACTTTAGCCCCCCGAAAACCGTGCCCTACATCGGTGTGTATATGGTAGGCAAAATCCAGTGGTGTGGAGCCTTTGGGCAGGTCCAGCACCTTGCCTTGCGGCGTTAACACATAAACTCGATCCTGGAAAACTTCAGACTTAAAACGATCAATAAAATCGTCCATGTCTCGTTCTTCATCTTTCCATTCCAATATTTGACGCAACCAGGATATCTTCTCCCGATAAACATCATTTTGACGACCACCCTCTTTATATCCCCAGTGTGCCGCTACACCATGCTCGGAATGCTGGTGCATTTCATGGGTACGAATCTGTATTTCCAGCGTCTTCCCATCCGGGCCAATCACTGCCGTATGCAAAGATTGGTAGCGGTTTTCTTTGGGTGATGCGATATAGTCATCGAACTCGCTGGGGATGGGCTGCCATAAGGTATGCACCAATCCCAACGCGGCATAACACGCCGCCACATCATCGACTAAAATCCGTACTGCGCGCACGTCAAACAAGCCCTGAAAACCCACCGACTTGCCTTCCATTTTTCGCCAAATGCTGTAAATGTGCTTCGGTCGCCCCACAACCTGCCCATCGACACCGGCCATATCAAGCTCGTGGCGCAACTGTTTTACAACGCCAGCAATGTACTTTTCACGATCCTCCCGGCGCTCATCCAGTAATCGGGCAATACGTTGATAATTTTCGGGCTCAAGAAAGCGAAAACTTAAATCTTCCAGCTCCCATTTTAGTTGCCAGATACCCAGACGATTAGCCAATGGTGCAAAAATATCCATTGTTTCACTGGCCACCCTGCGCCGGGACTCCTCCGGCATGGTCTTTAATTCACGCATGACCTGCACACGCTCTGCAAGCTTGATCAGCACCACGCGCACATCTTCTGCCATACCCAGCAACAGCTTGCGCAAACCTTCAAGGTGGATGAACTTTTCATCGCTGCTTTGCTGTTGGAGCCTGTAATCATCAACAACGCGCAGCTTGCGAACACCTGCAACCATTTCTGCCACACCAGCACTGAACAGGGGGTCCAGTTGCTCTGGGGGCAACATTACCGGGGGAATATCACTGAATAATGCAGCAACCAGAGGGTCAGCATCCACATGCAGCATCATTAAAATCTCAACCACACCCCGGGCGTGTAGCAGCAATGGCTCAACAGAAATACCTTGTGCTTTTGCCACAGTGACGATAAGGGCATCGGCTTCCAGCAATGCATCGTGCGCGCCCTCGGGCAACTGCGTGCTAATTTCACGCAACCAGTGTGATGCTTCAGGAAGCGTCATGCGAGAAAACGCTCATTGAGTAATGATAATTTTGCGGCAAAATCACCAGGCTGGCGGCAGACGCTCATTAAGCGTGATAATTTTGTTCTCAATCGTAATGTAACCGCCAATGGACAGATCTCGTAAAATACGACTGACCATTTCTCGTGATGCTCCCACCATACTGGCAATATCACGCTGCGTCAGTCGTTGTCTGATGACATTTTTCCCGTTCACTTCTTCGGACATTTCCAGTAACAGGCGGGCAACCCGGCCATACACATCCATTAACGCCAGACTACGTACATTTTCGGTCAGTTCACGCAAGCGGCACGCCAACCCACGCATCACAACCAAAGCAATAGTGGCATGCTGCTCCATACATTTTTCAAAAGCCACTTTTGACAACACCGCCAATTTGGTGTCTTCCACCGTCATCACCGATGCCGAACGCGGTGCCTCATCGAGAATGGCCAACTCACCAAAATACTCCCCGGCTCCTTGCATATTCAAGGTCACTTCCTTGCCCTCTTCGTCCGACAAAAATACCTTGACCTTGCCTGACAGCACCACATACAAGGAATCTGATGCGTCACCCTCGCAAATCACCAAGGTATTTTTCGGAAAACTACGTGTAACTGCCAGACTGGATATAGCGGCCATTTCTGTCTCTGACAGTCCCGAAAATAGCGCAATGTTTCTGAGTGCCACGTAAATACTCCTTACAGTAAGTCTCACTTTATAATTGGACTATGTCCAAAATCATTGGCCCAAAATGGGAATTTTCACAGCAAACAAGTGTACTACCACCTTTCCCTACAGAGCCCTCAAGCCTATTCTGGTAAGCAGAAAAGGGAGAATCGGGTTGAAAATGACAAGGGCGTCATTATAGCCCCATGATTCTGGCATCACATAATGCAGCATGGCAAGTCGCGTTGCGACTTAATTGTAAAATCGTTACACAGATATCTCGCAACAGCAACCGTTACGATAAAATAGAAACCGGACACTCCATGATGATTACGACACACGAAATCGCAAATTTCCCGTCCAGCCCACTCAAGGCACACAGCAGTGAAACATCGATTGCACCTTCATCCCTCTCCGCCTGGAAAGCATTTCAGGCTGGCATGCAAATGCTACAGCGGTATGCTGACCGTTCACCCGTTGACATTCCTGCTGTCGCAAAATCGAATCTACAGTTATTGCACCAGTCATTATCTTACGACTCACAATACAGTGACAATATCGAATATATCCGGCATGAGGGAGCAAAAGGCCGCCAACCAATATTGCGGCGTCTATATGCCGACCAAGAACTTACGGCAGACCTGCTGGCATTCCAGGAGGGGACATCCATCAACCTGACAACACTGCCACAGCGCTACACAATGTACTTGCTTATTTCAGGCAGTGCGCAACTTGATGCAGAAAATAAAATCAGTAGTCCGGTGCGGCATTGGTGGGACCGCATAGGTTCAAATAGCAATAAAAACTATCTGCGCAGCGGAGACGTTATCATTCGCTCATACAAACAAAAAAGCAGCCAACTCACCGCCCGCGGGAAAAACTGCCTGTTGTTGAGGGTACACACACCTACGGTGGAAGCGTCCAGAAAAACAGCTTCATAATCCTAAATTAATCAATTGAATCTACTGTGAACGTCTATGGCACCGAATCTAAAAGACTTTTTGGGCTATTTTGAACTCACTGTATGGATGATACGCTGTTGTCCAAAATAGTCCAAAAAGTCTTCTATCTTCAGCACCATAGTCGCTCTCGTTACGATTCAACTGATTAATTTAGGATAATGAAAACAAGCTTTATGGAGAAAAGCTGAATTAATTCCCCTTTGATATTTTATAACAATTTCTACCCAGCTCTTTTGCCAGATAAAGCGCTTCATCTGCCTGTAATATTAAATCTGAAGGAGAGACTCCCTCACATGCCACCCCACTGGTAATCCCCAAGCTCACAGTAATATGATTTGTCACTTCGGAAAACTCATGCAAAATCTTTAACGAACGAATTTTCTCACAAAGCTTTTTCGCAAGCTTTTCCGCACCCTTAATATCTGTATTTG
>WFQM01000255.1 GCA_015487095.1 Gammaproteobacteria bacterium
CCCAATACACTGGAACGATTGTCCGAGAGCTTCTGTGTTGCGCAGACTTCAGTCAGAATACGCGCTGTAGCGTCATGTAAAAACCGTCAGTTATTGATTCATTATTCGAATGCGTAACATTAGTTATATAATTTCCATTCCTAAGTTTACTGTCGGCTAGCCACCAGCGCGGCTCCTTTTAATCCCACCTGTGGATTTAACACCAGTCTCACCGGTATAGTTTTCATCATTTCTTGCATTGGGCCTTTATTCTGAAAGGCTGTAAGAAACGTCCCATGGGAAAAACAGTCCTGAATTTTAGCCGCTATCCCACCCGCAATATAAACGCCCCCCGTTGCCAAACAGGTTAAAGCAAAGTTGCCCGCCTGGACGCCATAAACTGCCACAAACAAATCCAGAGCACGACCGGCCAATGAATCCTCAACAGATAATCCCGCTTTGCCCACTGCCGCCGCTGCATCCCCCGTTGTCATTGCAGTGTTTAATGTTTCACTGACCTCAGTCGGATATTTATTCGCAAGATAATTATAAATATTCACCAGCCCTCGGCCAGAAAGCACATCCTCTACACTCACACGCGCTTGTCGTTTTGCTAAAAAAGACAATAAACCCCGTTGCTCATCACTACCAGGTGCAAAATCAGCATGCCCACCTTCTGAAGAAATCACTTCGTAGTGGCCACCATCTATTTCTCCACACCCTACCAATAGAGCCTGACCAAGCCCGGTGCCAGCACCAATAACGACTTTTGGTGCAATCGTTTCACCCGTCGGCACATCACCTTTCTGAAGTAATAAAGTCTCATCAGCAGCAAGCATTTCAAGGCCAAAAGCAATGGCTTGAAAATCATTGATTAAATACAGGTGGTGTAATTGATGCCGTGTTGCCAGCTGTTGTGCATCCAGCTTCCAGGGAAGGTTGGTAACCTTAGCAGTATCATTCCCGGTCAGGCTGTTTTCCACCGGGCCAGCCACACCGATACAACCCTGTATGACAGGGGGTAGTTTCTCCTGTTGTGCTGCCTGTAAAAATTCTTGCAATAAAAGATCAAAACAGGTGTATTGCGCACTGACATAACGCCGCTCAAATAAAACGGTGAAGTTATCTTTTGTCGCAAAATGCGAGGGAGAATAATTGGCGATTTGCAACCAGGTTTTGGTACCACCAATATCCCCCGCCAAAATTATCATCGTTAATCCTGACTATTTAACAGATGTGCAGCAGCAATATCCAAATACCAGTCCAGTTGCCCTGTTGGGTCAACCTGTTGAATAGGATAACGCGCAACCATATTTTTTTCTGCTGAAAAAATATCTGCCAGAATCTTTGCCTTGGCATCACCTGCTACCAATATGGCAACATGATTCGCCGCATTGATTGCCGGGAAAGTAAGGCTTATGCGCCATGCATCCAATTTCTGCACAAACTGCGCAGCCACGGGCTTTATCAATTCATGCAAAATTTCTGTATCGGGAAACAACGATGCCGTGTGGCCATCTTCTCCCATACCCAGTAAGACAAGATCAAATACCGGACAGCCGTTAACATCCTGTGGCAATGCATCGTGAAGCAATGACTCATATCGTGCCACATTTTGTTCCACGGAAAAGTCCGTGGAGAACATGGCATGTACATGTTCAGGCAACAGTGGCACTGCGGATAACAGCGCCTCCTTTGCCATATGATAATTACTGTCTGAGTGATCTTGCGGCACGCAACGCTCGTCGCCAAAATATATGTGTGTTTTGTGCCAGCAGCGCTCATCAACAACCAATTGTTGTGCCAGTTTTTTATAAAAATTTCGGGGAGTGCTGCCACCAGCCAGTGCTACATGAAAAGCACCATGATCAGCGATGGCCGCATGTGCGATCAATTGCCACTGCTTTTCAAGAGCGGCATAAAGCGCGTCAATATTTTCAAATATATGTGAGCTTCCATTCATCGGCATTACCCTGCCCGTCAAAGAAACCAGCGTTGAAATTAATCAGTCGATATCACCAAAACAAGTTGGTTGCGTTATGGAAAAAATATTTTATATCATGTCCTGACTGTCACGTAGACTAAGACTATTGTATCGATAGAACCAACTGAAAATTAATGCCCGGGAGGAGGCTCTCTTCGAGCACGAGAGGGACTGGGCTTTGGTGCAAAAGGCTGCACATATTGCAGAAAATAATCGCGCGCCTGTTTTTTGAAAGCTTCAAGCATTGCCACACCTTCCTCGCCCTGTTCTTTCAGAGCCGTCTCTATCACCAGACGATTTTCAAACGCTGCCCGGTAACCTTGTGCCGCTGCCACATGAAACCACAAATAGGCCTGTTCAATATTCTGCGGAATACCAATACCATCGGCATACATCACACCCAGATTGATTTGTGCCAGCCCCTGCCCTTGTTCCGCAGCCTTTTTATACCATTCAAAAGCTTTTGGCAGGCTTTTCTCAACCGACTCACCATTGTCATACATATGCGCCAGATAATACTGCGCATCAGATATTCCCTGCTCCGCAGCGTGCTGAAACCATTTGAAACTGGCATCCATGTCTTTTTCCACACCTTTGCCAGTACGATACAACATGGCCAGATTATATTGTGCCTCCGCGTTTCCCGCTTCTGCCAAACGCGAAAATATGGTAAATGCCTCGGCATAATCTTCATTATCCACGGCGGTGATTCCAGCATCTATCGGGGAATCACTCGCTACATCAACCGAAGTGGCCCCATATACTGTAAGCATGGGGGAAATAACAAGCACACAGCCCACTAAAAACCAGACCACATAATAACGTCGTAAAAAATACCGCATAAATAATAATCTTCCGCAGGAAATCAAGCGCCTACGTTAACGGTTCCACACAAAAATTCAAGGAAAATCTGGGCTAAACACCCACAGATCTCATCCACTTTTTCAGTGACTGATTTGGAGCAGGGGGTTTAAGCCCACGAGGGAGACGGGTTCCGATAGCGTCACAGCGTACACGTATGGCCTTTCGGAAAGCACCTTCATAGCCATATTTTCGCACTGAAAAAGAAACATTACGTTGTTTACCTTTTTCCATAAACCGCGCACTCCAGTGTACACGTAAACTCCCTGCCTTATCTGCCATGGAAAGTGTCACGCCAACCAAGCCGCTAGTACTACGGCAATCCACACTATGCTCGCGGGTTTTACGCATATGCACTGGAACAATTTTGTTTTTCTTCACTACCTTGTCACGATGCGCTTGGGCTTCAAGCTTTGCCTTAGTCTTGCTGCCATGTACGCCGTCAGAAAATAATTTTGATTCAACAGGTTTTGAATCTTTGTACACACGTACCCACCAGCCATGAGTATTACCATGATCCATGCGCGTTATATAAGTCAGACCAAGTCCTTTTGATTTTTTTCTTACGGTTTTTTTACTGGTTTTTTTAATCGCCACTGTAGAATTCCTCTATACGCTGTCATGATTTCGCCAGCAGTTTTGTGTGTAGTTGTATTGTTATACCCGTGGTGAATGAGATTCAGGCCTAATTATACGCCCTGTTTGCTCCAGCGCTGCGTTGAAACTCCTTGTAATAGACCAACTATTACACGTCATTTCGCCTAGCCATGATAAAAATATGACGCACACTTAAACCTGAATCTCAAACGCTACGGGTATATGTAGTTGAGGCTTGTTATTTTTCATCCACTGATTCACTGGATTTTTCCATTTTTTTCCAATGTGCGTCACTGACTTTACAATCAAACAACGCCATCGCGGCCACGGCTACGATAGAGATAATCACCAGGTAATGCGTTATGCCCAGATCACCCACATTAAAATAGATATATGCCGAACATGCTGCCAATACCGAATAAATACCTAACCGTATCGGCACAATCCACGCTTTAGGTAAAGCACTGCCCTTCTGTTCTTCCTTTTTTATATTCAACGTTCCGCAAGCCTCCAAGTTCCAGTTATTGCAGTAACGTTGTTAGCAAAAAACGGCATAACAGCCGTCGTGCTTTGAATAATAGAACATAAGCAACAAGGTGCAAGCACTTTAGCAATCTTTTTGTAGTTGCCTCTATAGCTATCTCTAATTGGCTATATAGCGCGTTTTTTTGTTAAAAGCGGTCAACGTTAACTGATTTTAGTAAAGTGTAACATAGGTCATATTTACAGGGTAAAAACACCATTTGACTTGCATATTTATCCTCTCTCTGCGTAATAACAGAATTGTGATTCTCATCACGACAACAGTGCGCAAACAATCACATCAGCTGGCCGATAACCACAATAGAATATGGATTGTCAGTAATAGCATCGTAGTGGATAACCAAACCCATCGGCCAGGCGACATTTATGAGCAAGCAACGCAACATCATTGATTTCACTCCTTCTCGCCGCTCTACCAGCAGCGAATCAGGCATTACCCTGCCTCAGTTGGTGATCTCTGCCCAGCGCACCATCAAGCATCAGTTGCGCCAATTATTGCCAACCTTTTTTTCCCGTATCGACGACAGCTTGTTTGATATGGCCGACAAAGCTGAGAACAACCAGCAGCAAACTCTGTATTTTGATGCCATGCGTGAAGTACGCTTGCAAAAAAATACTATGCAGGATGCTTACTTTAAAGCCCTTATCGAAGCATTCCAACATTCACCGGGCCACGATGCCATACCGCAAATAAAAACAGCTGGATCACTAGACCAGGTCGGGCTTGTAGAAGATGAACAACTGGAGGAATCACTGGCTATTACCAATATGATCAGCAGCGCCGAAAGCCGTTACAAAGAAGCGCTGTTTGGACTTACGGCAAGACTTAATTTCCTGATTGAAGATATTGAAATCACCAAAGATAATAACCCCATACGTCCTGAAGTTTTATTTAATGCCTTTATACCTGCTGTGAAACTCATGGATACGGATATCAAGGTGCGTCTGGTCATTTACAAATTATTTGATAAATTTGTCGCACAAAAAATAGGATCAATGTATGACAATGTCAACGCTGACCTGATTGCATCTGGTGTGCTGCCACGCATCAAAAGCACTGTGCGCAAATCAGAAGACGATTACACCAATCCTCATACCGCTATCCCTGCAAACGCTGCACTACCCATGAACAACACATCATCAGAAGCAGGCGCACCCCAGCGCATGCCAGAGTTCGATCCCAATCAATCAGAAAGTATGTTTAATTCATTACAACAACTTCTTTCCATGACTCGTGCAGTTCCGGTTGCTGGCGCTGTAACACCGGAAATGGCAGCAGGAGGTGTTGCGGATGGTACAGGTACAGTACCCACTACAGGTGATGAAATCACCAACGGCAATGCAGTTACTTACGCACCCCAACAAGTATTAACTGCACTCAGTCAGATTCAGGCTTCCGGTGATTCAGTATTGCAGCAGTCACAACAACAGCAACCCAGCGCCAACATTATTAAATCCACAGTGGTCGAAACCATTGCCGCTACCCAGGCAGGTGATGGTAAAGAAATCGCCCAGGCTGACACCGATGCTATTGATATCGTCAGCATGCTGTTTGATTTCATCCTTGATGACCCCAGCCTGCCGGACAATCTCAAAGCTCAAATTGCCCGCTTGCAAATCCCTTTGCTCAAGGTTGCCATTATCGACAAAGACTTTTTTGCCAAAAAGTCTCACCCGGCCCGGCAGCTATTAAATGAACTGGCTTACGCTGGCAGTGGTCTGGAAGAAATGGACCCGGAAGAAGATGCTGTCTTTCAGATGGTGAGTTATGTCGTTGATTCCATCCTTGCAGAGTTTGAAGAAAATACCGACATTTTTTCCTCCCTGTACGATGAGTTTGTGGATTTCATTGAAAAAGAACGTGAATCCAACAAGCTGGCAGGTGAAATGCTGGAGAACGCCAAAGACTTGGTGGCTAGCGAAATCCAGCGCCGCATTACCGACAATCGTGTACCACCGCTGGTCAGCATCATTTTGATTGATGCTTGGAAAGATGTACTCACCCACCTTTATTTACGTGATGGCGATGAAAGCACTGGCTGGAACACTGCATTACAGGTAGCTGATGATCTAATTTGGAGCGTGCAGCCCAAGTTAGCAGTGACCGAACGCCAGCGCCTTGTCAAAATCATTCCCCGAGTACTCAATGGCCTGCGCGATGGACTGACCCTGATTCAATTTGACCACGAAGCCACCGAACAATTGTTTACCGGTCTCGAAGCCCTACATTTAGCCAGCTTGCGTGGTGGGCTGGACGCACAAACGCCAAAGGTCAAACCAACCACAGCAGCACCAACTAATCCCGACGATGACGATGATGATTTTGGTGTCAACATGCCCACCCTGCCTGAAAGCAATAATACAAACACTACTCAAACCGATGAAGACAGCTTTATCGAAGAAATTATTCTCGCCTCGACTCAGCCGCTGCCCTGGGATAATGATGAGCTTAACACCAGTCAATATGCTGAAGAAATTAAAGACATGGCACTGGGTACCTGGGTGGAATTCACCAACGCTGAAACCAAAACCCACAACCGGGGAAAACTGGCTTGGAAATGTGACTTCACCGGTGAATATACTTTTGTGGATCGTAAATACAAAGTGGTTGCCGATCTCTCCAACCGTAAACTTATCGAGGAATTTGAATCAGGCCGAGCCAGCTTTGTAGATGACGTGCCACTGTTTGACCGGGCACTGGATTCGGTTATTGGTGGCATTAAACGCGCACTGAACAATAAAAACCCTGCTGAAGACCCTGTCCTTCATTAAGGAATGGAACACAATAACTTATATAAGTGGCGCTCTGATTTAGTTCGTATTCGTTCGTTCTGATTGAACAAAAGTGCAGGAATAGTCGTTCTATTCCGAGCTTTTGTGATTGAAGAACGGGCGAAGACGGGCTGAAGCAGAGGTGCCAA
>WFQM01000256.1 GCA_015487095.1 Gammaproteobacteria bacterium
ATTTAATTACCATCCCTAAAGGGAGATTTGATAGTGGGTGGGAAAATTATTGAAATGGCAACGATAAAACTTTTGCCGGGAAAAACAGAGCAGGACTTGTTACGGGCATCAGAGAAATTTCAACAGGATTTTGTCAATGGTTTAAAGGGGTTTATCAGTCGTGAACTGGTGCATGTAAAAGATAACGAATACGCGGATATCATACATTGGCAAAGTATGGAAGATGCGAAAGCTGTGCTGACTCAGGAAATGAGTTCAGATGCCTGTATGGCGTTTTTCTCACTGATGGAAATGGATGAAACAAACCCTGAGGCAGGAGTGAGGCATTTTAAATCACTTGCCGTGTATGAGGCCAAACACAGCTGATAATATAAGATACGACTGTACAACAGGCAATTAACCGGGCTTGGCTAATTGCCTTATTTGTTGCATCAAATATGAAGTAAGCGCTAAAAAATCTGCTTTTAAAAATTGCTGGATATTAATCCAGAAATCGAAGAGACGCAGGAGTCCCAGAGTTTTTAGTGTTTTTCTCTGCGCCCTCTGTGCCTTTGTGAACTCTGCGTTTATAACACGTCATTTGCCAATACCACTATAATATAAGTTCCCAATGTGCTGGAACGATTGTCCGAGGATGTAAGCCCTTGGATTCCGGCTAACAACATGCCGGAATGACGGTGTTTTCCGTAAAAAAATGCTTGTAGAGTAATTTGACTCTTAATGCACACTCAACTGAGATTTAATCTCTAGGAGATTTAATTTCCTGTGAGGTCATTTGTTTATCAGGACTGTTATCAAACAGTTCTCCCGTATCTTTAGGTAAACGCCACGAAACAATTGTGGTTGCAATAATCACTAATGCCCCCAGCCACATCATAGTAACAACGGGGTCCACGCCGATACCTGCGACGATTGCGTAAATTCCTGTAGCAGTTAACATTGCCAGATTTTCAAAGAAATTCTGGATAGCCACTGCACCACCGCTGCCTATGGATTTATGCCCTATTTCCTGTAATGTCGCATTAATGGGCACGACAAATAAACCACCGCAGGTGCCCGCCAAAAACAGTGCAAAGCGCGCCACCCAGATATTGTCCACTGTTGCCAGTAAGATAATAACGATACCCATGGCATAGGCCGCCAGTCGTGCGCGACGCAGATAAGCCAAGGGAATAAGACGCGGCACCAGTAATGCACCGAAGGCAATACCAATAGCGACAGCCATGGTCAGCATGGCAATGTCGGTGGTTGAATAAATGAACAACACTGCCGGAGCCCAGGCAATCAAAAGCACACGTAACACGGTGGCGGCAGCCCAAAATAAACTTACGCCAAGCGTTGAAAAGCGGGCTCGTGGTGTGGCCAGCAGACTTTTCATTTGTGCGTGGAAATTGCCGAGTGCATTTTCTGTTTTTACCCCGACAATGACGTTGTGCCGGATGGTTAAGGCAATCAGCGCGGATATAATATACAAGGTAATGATAGTGAAAAGTGCGATGCTAATGGAGTATTCTGATAGTGCTGCACCGACCACAGTGCCACTGAGAATGGCAAGTATGGTTGATCCTTCTATCCAGCCATTTGCTTTGACCAATGTGTTTTCATCAACCATTTCCGGAAGAATACCGTATTTTGCCGGGCTGTATGCCGCTGCCCCAAGACCAATAATGGCATAAGCAATAAGTGGTTCAATATTCAGGAATAACAAACCCGCACCAAAAGCCTTTACGGTGTTCGCACCAAACAATATGTGAGGCTTGGGGCGGGAGTCGGCCAGTCGGCCCACCCATGGGGCCAACAAGACAAAGGCAATCAGGAAAGAAGCCTGCAAAGCCGGTATATACCAGTTCCCAGGTTCGACCTGTTGCATGATGATGGTAATGGCCGTGAATAAAATAGCGTTATCAGCAAAGGCCGTCAGAAACTGAGTGGCCAGCACACGATAGATATTGTTATTTATTTTATGGGGTATTTTGTCTTTCATGCTCAGGCGGCTGCCAATTTGTTGGCCGAAACATAATCGATTTTACCCGTACCCAAAATCGGCATTTTATCAATATGCATGACTTTTCGAGGTACGCCGATTTCTGCATAACCTTCATTTTTCGCTTGTGCCAGCAATGCCGCACGGTCAGCGCTATCAATTGTTGTCAGTAATATCACTTGTTCACCTTTTTTGGCGTCTGGAATGGCAATGGCGGCATGCAGAGCATCAGGCCATACTTTGCTGGCTAAGACTTCAACAGAGGTCAGCGAGACCATTTCCCCGGCAATTTTTGCAAAACGTTTGGCGCGGCCGCAGATTCGCACAAAACCATCGGCATCAATAGTGACAATATCACCCGTGTCATACCAGCCATCTCCCAGTTCCGATGAAGGTGGCACCAGCACACCAGGGTTATCATGAAATAAATAACCCTGCATGACATTCGGGCCTTTAACATGCAAACGCTGACCTTCTTCCAGACCAGGCACGTTGACTAAGCGGTATTCCATGCCGGGCATTAATTGACCGACGGTGCCAGGGCGGTTTGCCAATGGTGCATTGCCGGCAATAACAGGACTGGTTTCGGTTGCGCCATAACCTTCAAAAATACGCACACCGAATTTGTCCTGCCAAGTGCGACGGACTTCATCCTGAAGTTTTTCAGCACCAGCGAAAACATAACGCAGACTGTAAAAATCATAGGCATTGGCAAAGCGTGCATAACCTGACAGGAAGGTGTTGGTACCAAAGAGAAGCGTGGCATTGATTTCATACGCAACCTCCGGCACGACCCGGTAATGTAATGGTGAGGGATAGAAGAAAACCCGAACACCTGATGTCAGCGGCAGGATCATACCTGCGGTTAATCCAAAGGAATGGAATAAAGGCAAGGCATTAAGGGCGATATCCTGGGCATTAAAATCAATCCGTGACATCAGTTGCTGAATATTGGCCAACAAATTGTGATGAGACAGTACGACCCCCTTTGGTGTACCTTCAGAGCCCGAAGTAAACAAAATGACCGCACGTTGAGATGTGTCACGATTGGTATCACGTAACAACCAGCTGTCGATTCGGCTTTTTGCCAAACCCAACAATTTGTCAAACAGTCCAATGGTTTCTGCGACATCTTCAAGATAAATCAGCTCAACTTTTTTACCCAAAGCTTCCACAGCTTTTTCAATTTTCGCCTGTTGGACGAAGCGACGGGATGTGATCACGCGCCGCAGGCGAGCCGTTTCGCACGCAGCAATCATTCCCTGTGCGCCTGCGGTGTAATTCAGCATGGCCGGGATTTTGTTATGCAGCTGTAAACCCCAGAATGTTGCCACGGTGGCCAGCGTTCCCGGTAACAAAACACCCAGGGTATCATCGCCATCACAATATTTGAGTAACTGGCGACCCAACACAACCGAGCGAGTGATCAGGCTGTTGTAGCTGAGCGGTGTACGATTGATGTCTTCGGCGATAATGTGTGAGCCACCGTGAATACGACGTGCATCGAGTAAACGCTCCGCCAGTGTTTGATTTGTGTTCGCTGTGCTGTACATCATTTCAGTCATCAACTCTGACAACAAGCGGCCCGCCTGTTCACGGCGACGACGGCCACGGTATTCGTCCGCAATATACAAACAACGGGGGGCTTGCACATTCAAGGTGATTTTGGGAAACCAGCTCAGGCGTACACGACCGCGAAGACGGGAAAAGGGTGTGTATTGGGCACCATCGATGCGGATTGGCAGTACCGCAGCATGGGATCGATCAGCCACCAGGCCGGGGCCGGGATACACTTTCATCAGGGAACCGGTCACCGTGATGCGGCCTTCGGGAAAAATGACCACCGTGCCACCTTTTTGCAGGCGACGGATCAGGGCGCGGATGGAAAGCGGGTTACTGGGGTCGATGGGAAACAGGTTGCCAATCACATTAGCCAGGCGGCCAATCCAGCGACGGGCGATGTAGGTATTGATTGCAAAGGTGGCTGATATGGGGAGGTAGGCGTACAGCAGTACGGCATCCAGGAATGAGGTGTGGTTGGCGACGACCAATGTGCGTTCGCTGAACTGAGTCAGGTGCTCAGCGCCTTTTACTTCGACGCGGTACAGGGTTTTCAGTATCCAACGCAGTATGACTTTAAACATAATTTTTTCCTTTGCTGTGATTATCGTGTTCTGTTGGAGGTGATAATCGTCAAATCAGGCTGATAAATAAACCAAATAGGAAAAAATATCGGATTGGTATGTTTAAGGTATATTATTTGTATGCTTTTTGGCTGGTATACGATGATCCGCATCGATTCTGATGCCGGCATGACATGTCTTCAGTGCAGGGTGTGATTGAGTTCAGTGTGATTAATTTAGGATTAACGCAGAGGACGCAGAAATTAAAGAGCGCGGAGAAAAGCGCTTTATGTATCAGGAATGGCTGACTACAGGAGTCCACTCGGAGTATTCAATATTACTAATGGATGTTACGCAGGTCTTAAATGTGAATTAAGGGTCAAAAATATCGGTTTTAATAATCACCGGGTATTTAACGCAGAGGTCGCAGAGGCGCAAAGGACGCAGAGAAAAACACTAAAAACTCTGTATCCTCTGCGTTTATAACGTACCACTTGTCAGTACCACGGCAACATCGCCTCCCAATGATTCATTGTTTGAGTGCGTAACATTAGTGACTAAACTAAGCCGAATTTTCTGTTTATTGTAGGTTGGTGGTGAGCTTGCGAACCCCAACGCGAAGCTAATACTGTTAGGGTTCGCAAGCTCGCAACCAACTTACTGTATACCGCTGATTTGTTAACTTAACAGGCATTGCGGGAGCATCCATTAACGCTGTACAGGACTCGACCGCACTGCCCGAGGAGTGACTGCGAAAAGAATGGTATTAATATGCGATACTATTCGTATAGGTAATCAATATTTTCACCAAAAACGTTGCGAAAAAATAGCTTTCCGCTAATTTCTCCCTGTCTTTTAAATTCACAAAGGCGCAATGCAAAAATAAAGGAGAAATGAAATGAAACGTTGTTATTCAAAAAGCTCGCTGTTGGTGGCTATGGTGTTTCTGGTTGGTGGATATGTTTCGCCAGTGTTTGCGGCCCCCGGTTTTGGGGATGAAAAACGCTGGTACGCGGGTGTTGGTGTGAGTGCATCTGACCTGACATTCAATGAAGCCAATTTATCCGCTATGTATTCAGATGGTTCAGATGCATCATTTCGGCAAGGCGGAGATACATTTAAGTTATTTGCCGGGTATCAATTTGATCCGCTTTTGGGCATAGAGCTGGGTGTCACCAGTTTTGGTGAAATTGTAATGGATACTGATTTAAGTCAACGCAATGTGTTTACAGCAAATGCGCTATACCTCAATGCGGTGATCACACAGCCGGTGCTGAAAAATATTGACCTACAGGCCAAGTTCGGCATGTCTTTTTGGTCACTCATGGATAATGACGATAATGAAATTGAGTCCGGCCAGGGATTGACCTATGGCGTGGGAATGAATATCGACCTCTATGGCAGTGACGAACGTACATTGTTAATTGAGTGGGAGCGCTACAACTTTAGTGGTGTCGCCTTGAAAGAAGCAGATTCAATGAGTGCCAGTATCAAATTCAGGTTTTGATCATGGCGCAGATAGCAACATAGGCTTACATTCGGCTCCTCGACGACGAATTACCGTGTCACATAAAACCTAACGCAAAGGCGCGAAGAAACAGAGTTTTTAGTGTTTTTCTCTGTGTCTTTGCGTCTCTGTGAACTCTGTGTTTATAAGCACCGGATTTGGCAACTTAATTCACACTCAAATGTTAGTGTTTTGCAATGGCTGAAAAAACGCCAGATCCCACGGTCTGATGGCAAGCATGACACCGATATTGTGACGCTTATCAAGTGGTAATTTGGCATCCTGGCGATGCAGGTCAGTAAATTCCGTGGCCAAAGACTGCATTTTGTTCATCATCACCTGGGTGGAGGATTCACTCAGCAGGCCGAACAGGAAGAGACGTTCCTCCTGTTCACCCTTGAATCGTGATTTTAAAAACTGGTTTTTAATTTGTTGCTCAAAAAAACGGTCAATGGGGCCATTAGGCAACCAGCGAAAGTCATCGTCTATTCGCAGTTTGATTCGGTTATTGGGCAACAGGTCGATGATTTTGAGTTTGTCCAACATCGCAAGACAACGAATACACTCTGTCTCGGAAATCTGATAATTGTTAATAATGTCAGCAAAGCTGAGCCGGTTGCGTACGCTTA
>WFQM01000257.1 GCA_015487095.1 Gammaproteobacteria bacterium
CATCAGAACCATTTGCAGAATCATTAGTCGAAACACCGTGAAAAAAATCATCATTGAAGGCAAAACCCACTCAGGCAGAAAATTCCGACCCAGCGATTGGGCGGAACGCATGAGCGGAGCTCTTTCTACCTTTGGGTCTGATCACCGCATCCGCTATTCTCCCTTGCTACAGCCACGCACTATTGATGGCATAAAGTGTGTTGTGCTTGACCCCAAAATGCAGGATCAGTTTCCTGAAATGTTCCGTTACATCATGAAGTGGGCCGATGGCAATGATCTGGTTGTATCGGAAGGTGATGCTAACTCTCACGGGGCAACACCCGGCTGACCCCGTTTTTTTGGAAAAACCATGCCCTATCTCAAAATTCAGACCAACCAGGAACTGAATGAAGCTGCCCGACAAGCTCTGATGAAAAAAGCATCAGCCGCCGTTGCCGAGCAACTGGGCAAGCCGGAGAATTACGTTATGGTGACCCTTCAAACAGCACAAAATATGTTATTCGCGGGCACCGATGGACCGCTCGCCTATCTGGAGCTGAAAAGTATCGGGCTGCCTGAATCGGCCACACAAGCTTTGTCGGACAGTTTGTGTACACTCATGGCACAGGAGCTGGACATCGAAAAAAACCGCACCTATATTGAGTTTGCAGATGCGCCGCGACACATGTGGGGTTGGAACGGCGGCACTTTTTAGTTCTCCCGCTATAATCCATAAACTGAAACAAGGCCGTTCACAATATGATGATCCGCCTGCTGATTATTATTTTGATTGTTCTGGTGGGCGCTGCCGCGCTGACCCAGCTAAATCCCTCTGCTGAAAAAAGTACAAACCCTATTGTCAAAGGCCTGGCAACAATCCAGTCATGGTTTCGTGGGTCATCCGCACCCAAACTGCCCGGCATGAGTGAAAATGAAACCACCGTCTACAAATGGCAGGATGACTCGGGAGAGTGGCATTTCAGTAACCAGCCACCACCGGCCGGGGTGGACAGCAGCGTAAAAACCTATCGCAGCGACATCAACATTACCCAGGCACCGCCACCACCACCGCCCATCGAAAACACAACTGAAGAGCCAGACAAAAAAACGGCTGACATTCCGCAAACCGCTTCACCTTTATTGCCCATCACCGACCCGGAACGGGTCAAACAGCTTATTGATGATGCCAAAAATGTGCAGGATCTGGTGAACAACCGGCAGCAGACGCTGGACGCACAAATCGCCCCCTGAGCACACCTCAGTCTGTTTTTAGCCGGAATCCGGTGACTTGTCTCCGGACATAATCCTTCCGGCGTATTGAGAGGTTATGTTGTCGTGGTACTGACAAGTGGCGAGTGATAAACGCAGAGGTCGCAGAGACGCAAAGGACACAGAGAAAAACACGAGAAACTTTGCGTCTCTGCGACCTCTGCGTTAAATACTCAGCCCAGTAGGTTGGGGTGAGGCACGAACCCCAACGTGCTCATAACACGAAGCCGGAATATTTTTGACTTTAAAAATTGAAATGAATTTGCTTGTGGCAACTTGAACATGGTTTTGGAGACAGCTTATTGTTCTGGCACGTTGGGGTTCGTGCCTCACCCCAACCTACGCACAGGGCGCACAAATCGACCCCTGAGCGTCAAAGTTTCCGCAACACAGCCAACGGCGGACTGTTCACCACTTGTCGTGTACCAATAATACCCGCGAGACCCACACCTACACCACCTCCCAGCAACCCCAGCATCCACAGCCACGGGTTAAACAGATACTCCATGTTCAGCACCTGATCCGCGATAACAAACCCCAACACACTGGCAAAAAATGCCGCCAGCAACCCGGCCAAAGCACCCAGTGAAAAAAACTCCACTGCCAGGCTTTGCCACAGGCGACGACGGCGCGCACCCAGGGCACGCAGCACGGCATTTTCATGTAAACGCACATCCAGCGTAGACTGAATGGCTGCGCTCATCACCAGCAAACCCGCCGCTAGGGTAAACAGAAAAACAAACTCTACCGCCATGGACACCCGTTCAATAATCAGCTTCACTTGATCCATAATGGCGGTGAGATCAATCACGGTCAGGTTGGGAAAAGCATTAACCAGTTCGTCCAGTGTGCCGTTTTTTTCCGCTGGCAGAAAAAAACTGGTGATGTAACTCGCCGGGTAGGCTTCCAGCACCCCCGGCGGTGTCAGCATAAAAAAATTGGCGCGAAAATTATCCCAATGAACGCTGCGCAAGCTGGTGACCGTCGCAGTGAAAGATTCACCCGCAATTTCATACGTTAACTGGTCTCCCAGCGCCAATCCCAGCGTTTTTGCAATCCCCTCTTCCACTGAAAACTCATAGGGAAAGCGGTTTGTCGTTCTTGAACCGTCTCCCCACCAGTAACCCTGCACAATCGTGTTACCCACTTGCAGTCGGTCAGCCCAGGACAAATTAAACTCCCGTGCTGCCAATCCTCTGGCACGGGTATCTTCATATCGCTGTTCAGAAACCGAAGCACCATTGATTGCCGTCAGGCGCCCGCGCACCATGGGAAACAATTCAACATCGGCCATGCCTTTTTGCGCAAAGAAATTCCGTACCTCTGCCACTTGCTGCGTTTGAATATTAATGACAAAACGGTTAGGCGCATCTTCAGGCATACCCTTCGCCCATCCCTGCAAAAGATCACCGCGCACGATGGTCAGCAACAACAACACCATCAAACCCACTCCGAAAGCCATCACTTGCAAGGTGGAGGCGCGACGATTACGGGTCAGGTTAGCCAATCCCAAATGCCACGCGGAAGACTTGCTTTGCGAAAAGCGGGTCAAAAAATACTGTAAAAAGTATTTCAGCCCCCAGGTTAATACTGTCGCCGCCGTCCACAGCAATACGCTTGCCAACAGCAGGCCCGACAATAAAATTCCACCCAGCACAACATCACCCGCCTGATAAATTACCAACAGGACAAGCATGATAAAACCGATACAATAAGCCAGTATCGTCGCCGGTTGCAGACGCCGTGTTATCGCTGACTGAATGGCCACATGACGCAATACCCGCAATGCAGGGACATCACGCAGCTGTAGCACCGGGGGCAAGGCAAACCCCAGTACTCCGCCCATAGCCACCAGCAAGCCCACCCACACCGGCGTCCATGAAGGCGCAGGCAGCTCGGCAATCACCAACTGCCCCAATAACATCACCAACCCTTCTTGCGCCAAAAAACCACCCACGATGCCCAGTGGCCCGGCAATCAGACTCAGTGCCAGCAGCTGTAATAAAAAGATATGATTAATACGACGTTGACTGGCACCAAAACACCGCAGCATGGCGCAGGTATCCAGATGCCGCTGGGCATAACGCCGCGCTGCCATGGCAATGGCCACGCAGGCCAGCATGACGGCAACAACAGCAGCCAATCCCAAAAACTGCTGCGCACGCTGCATGGCAAAGCGCACTTCGGGACGGGCGTCTTCTGCCCCTTCAATATTTTCCCCGCGCTGTAAATGAGGTGTCAACGCCTGCCGGTAACCGGCAATCGCACCCGGCTCACCGGCCACCAGATACCGGTAATGCACTTGGCTGCCTTCCTGAATCAAGCCACTGGCGGGCAAATCATCAAGGTTTATCAACAAACGTGGCGCAATACTGAACATATCACCACTGCGATCCGGCTCATACGTCAACACCGCCGTAATGCGTAATGATAAATAACCTAACTGTAACGAGTCACCAACGTTGCTCTCCAACTGCTGGAGCAACTGCGGTCCGACCCAAACCTCACCCGGCTTCGGCAAGTCTTGCGTTACATGGCCTTTCACAAACCGCGTCGGTGCAATTTTTAATGCGCCGCGTAATGGATAACCCAGGCTCACAGCCTTGATTTCGGCCAATCGTGATTGCCCCAGAGCATCCTCACTGTCTCCTGCCTGCACCATGCTGCGAAATGAACGTGTTTCTGCCGAACGCAGGCCATAGTTCACCGCAATGTCACGCACCCGGGCAGGCAGGGGATGACCCGCCACAACACGCAAATCCGCGCCCAGCAATTCACCACCTTGATGATTGAGTGCCTGCTGAATGCGATCAGTAAAAAAACCGACCGAGGTCACACAAGCAACAGCGATAACGACGGCGATAAGCAGGACACGCAATTCTCCAGCCCGCCAGTCCCGGCCCAGCATGCGTAACGATAAACGCCAGGTACCCGGTGAGAAAAACCCCGAAGAAAAAGCCAACTACCCCTGCTCCGCTTTGGCTGTTTTGGCGGTGGTGCAAAACTGTCCATCCTGCAATTCCAGCACACGCGCACAGCGATTCGCCAATACATGATCATGTGTCACCAGTACCAGTGTGGTGCCCTGTTCACGATTCAGCTCAAACATAAAATCAATCACCTGCTGCCCGGTGTGTGTATCCAGATTGCCCGTAGGCTCATCGGCAAACAATAACGAGGGTTTGCTGACAAAGGCGCGGGCAATGGCCACACGCTGCTGCTCCCCCCCGGATAACTGACCGGGATAATGATGTTCACGCTCACTCAGCCCCACCCGCGCCAGCAACTCCTCTGCCTGTTGTCGCGCTTGTGCGTAAGTGGTGTTATTTTCCTGTAACTCCAGGGGTAACATGACATTTTCCAGCGCTGTAAACGACGGCAGCAACTGGAAAGACTGAAAAACAAAACCGATTTTCTCACCACGCAATGCAGCGCGTTCGTCTTCATTTAATTGCAGAATATTTTTACCATCGAGATGAATGGTGCCGCAGGTCGGCACATCCAGCCCGGCAATCAAACCCAGCAACGTCGATTTACCCGAGCCGGAAGGCCCCACTATTGCGACGGAATCACCCCGCTGAATACACAAATCAATGTCATGCAGGATAATTAACGCATCCTCTGCCAATACCTGTTTATGGTTTGCATGATTAGCCACGGTTTTCCCCAAACCCTCGACAAGCAGAATGGGCTGATTCACACTATCCTTCATGACACGCTATTTCTCATATATATCTATTTCGGGGTTACTGCTGATATTC
>WFQM01000258.1 GCA_015487095.1 Gammaproteobacteria bacterium
GGTGTTTTTTTCCCGGCTTTTCTTGTCGGTAAGAAAAGCGTATTTGGGTTCATCTTCACGTACTGGAAACATGGTATGCCTTGGCCTTCAATAAATGCTGCAATAAATTTTTCGTAACGACTCGGTTTGGTTTTGTGAATATTCCACCACGACCCATTCTCCCCTTACATGCCCTGCGGGTACTCCCAAAACGGGGAAAGGGTTCATGGATCAATCCCGGTGAAAGTTTACCCCCCCTCACCCCATAGCCTTCAGGTTAAGCAAACGTGTTCATTATTGATAAAGTCATGGTGGAACCGCTACGCTTGTTCCACCATGATCTTGCATACACTCTATTATTATCGCTCTCAAACGACGGATTAATAAAAGTGTTCATTATAGATAATGAACAAGCTTGCTTGTTTTTCTTTGCGCCCTTTGCGTCTCTGCGTCCTTTGCGTTTACAACACCCGCCTTGAGAGTGTTATCACGCTAAAACTGTCGCAGCTCAACATTCATACGTGCCGCTTCTTCCTGATCCACGGATTCAATACGCACTGCACTTTGTTTAAAGGCCGGTTGCCGCGAATGAGGGTCCAACAGCCCTTTGGTGAGCCGGTTGACACAGTCATGAAAGTGAAACGGAATGAAGACCATGTTATGCGGCACTCGTTGTGTCAGTTGCGCCATCACAATGGCATCACCCCGACGTGAAACCACACGCACGTATTGCATGTGCTCTACACCCATTTCAGCAGCAGCATCAGGGTTCATTTCCATGAATGCGGTCGGGCTGTATTTGTTGCAGTTGCCCACTTTGCCGGTTTTGGTACGGGTGTGAAAATGCTCCACCAGCCGACCGGTGTTCAACCACAGGGGATACTCGTCGTCCGGCACTTCATTGTTATCAATAAAGGGTAATGGAATGAGTTTTGCCTTGCTGTCGGCATAACAATATTTACCATCGGTATACAAACGTTGATCGCCGGTGTCCCGTCCACTGCCTTCCGGGTGTGGCCACTGTATGCCACGTTGCTGCTCCAGTTTGTCATGGTCCATGCCGGAGATATCCAGCAGACGCCCTTTGGACAGTTCGCGCATTTCATCAAACACTTGCGCTGGTTTTTCCGGGAATTTAACTTTTTCACCCTGGGTAAAACGTTTGGACATTTCATTGAATATCCACAAATCAGATTTGGTATTGGCATGGGGCTCCGTTACCTGCCTAACCATATTGACCCGACGTTCCGTATTGGTGAACACACCTTCTTTTTCTGCCCAGGTGGCTGCTGGAAAATAGATATGGGCATATTCCGTGGTTTCCACATCACGGTAGGAGTCTTGCACAATCAGACATTCCAGCCGTTCCAATGTTTTGCGAATACGCGGTGTATTGGGCATGGAGGTCATGGGGTTAGTGGCGATCAGCCACAGCCCTTTAATCTGTCCGGTTTCAATGGCCGGAAAAATATCGGTCTCGGTCAGGCCACGTTTTTTGGGTAGAAACTCGGGATCAATCCCCCAATAGTTGGCGATCTCTTCCCGTTCCTGCGGATTTTCCAGATAACGATACCCCGGCAGTCCCGAGCATGATGACCATTCGCGTGTACCCATGGCATTGCATTGCCCGGTAATCGACAATGACGTACCGCCGGGTTTGCCGATGTTGCCGGTCACCAGATTCAGGTTGTTGATCCCCACGACACCATCAGAACCGTGCGTGGATTGGTTAATGCCCATGGTCCAGATGGACATGGCCGCACCGGATTTCGCATACAGTCGCGCTACGTTGCGAATGGTGTCTTCATCAATACCACACACTTTTGAGGCGCTGACCGGGTCAAAATCGGCAACGACTTTTTCCACGGCTTCTATGCCATTGGTGTGTTTTTCGATGTACTCACGATCTTCCAGACCTTCATCAAGAATGACGTACATTAATGAGTTCAGTAAAACCACATCAGTACCCGGCGTGATGGGCAGGTGCATATCAGCAAATTGCGCAAACATGGTGACGCGAGGGTCTACCACGATCAGCGGGAAGTTGCGTTTTTCACGCGCCTCACGCATACGCCAGTAAATAACGGGGTGTTGTTCTGGCAGGTTGGAGCCAAAGGCAATCAGGCAATCAGTATTGTCAAAATCATCGTAACAGCCCGGCGGGCCGTCGGAGCCAAAAGACCGTTTGTAACCGGACGCCGCAGAGGCCATGCACAGAGTGGTATTACCATCATAGTTATTGGTACCGATCACCGCGCGGGACAGTTTACCCAGCGTATAAAACTCCTCGGTGAGCAATTGACCTGTGGAGACAATAGCAAAAGAATCGCGCCCGTATTTTTCCTGGATACGCTGAATTTCTGAACCGGCCTTGTCCAGTGCCGTGTCCCAGCCAACAGTTTGATAGTCTTCACGGACTTTTTCACGTATCAGCGGTTCTTCACCACGGCCACTGGCTTCAAAGATATCGTGTTCAAAAATACCTTTGATGCAAAGCTTGCCCCGGTTAACCTGGGCAGAACCCACGCCACGCGAAGCAACCGGTTTACCGGCATCGGTGACACCGACTTCAATAGAACAACCTGTCGAACAATAACCACAAGTTGTGTAAATCCATTTATCAACCTTTTTATCGGCTATTTTTATCGGATTTTTTTTGCCGCGTCCAAAGAGCATGTCCTACCCCACTGCTGTTATTGATGTCTTGCGACTAAGCGGTCGCAACCAGCGACAGAAAAATTTTGCCGTCTTCAATTTTTACCGGATAGCTGGCAGTACAACCTTCGTCCGGTGCCACTACCGCGCCGCCATCCAGTTCAATATTCCAGTTATGCAACGGACAGGTCACCCGTTTGCCATGCACGATGCCTTGCGACAATGGCCCTTTCTGATGCGGGCATTCATCACGCAGGGCAAAAATTTCATCGTCCACCGTGCGGAATACACCGATATTGCCATCGGCGGTTGAAACCACTCGCGCACCCAATACCGGGATATCTTCAATAGTGCCTATTTCAATCCAGTCTGACATATCCATCACCCTATCTGTTTCAAAGAAGTGAATTCGTGTTTCGCAACACCTTTGCTGGCACGTTCTGCCCAAGGGTCAATTTGCGCATATTTTTGTGACTCATCAAAACGTGCAGCCAACGCCTTGCGGTTCTCGGCATCTTCTTCCACATATTGTTTGATATGCGACAAGCCAACACGCTCGATCCACGGCGCTGTGCGTTCCAGATAATGCGCTTCTTCACGATAAAGCTGCATAAAAGCTTTGCTGTATTCGTAAACTTCTTCCTCGGTTTCCACCTTGCACAACAGGTCGGTCACACGCACGGTAATACCGCCATTGCCACCCACATGTAATTCGTAACCGGAATCCACACACACTACGCCATAATCCTTAATAGTGGCCTCGGCACAATTTCGTGGACAACCCGACACGGCCATTTTGAATTTATGTGGCATCCAGGAGCCCCAGCTCAATCTTTCCAGCTCCACACCAACACCCGTGGAATCCTGTGTACCAAAGCGACACCAGGTTTTACCCACACAGGTTTTTACCGTACGCAGTGATTTACCGTAAGCATGACCGGACACCATGCCTGCTGTATTAAGGTCTGCCCACACAGCAGGCAAGTCTTCTTTTTTGATGCCGAACAAATCGATACGCTGACCCCCGGTCACTTTCATTTCCGGGACTTTGAATTTATCCACCACATCTGCGATGGCACGTAATTCTTTCGGCGTGGTCAACCCACCCCACATGCGCGGGACGACAGAATAGGTACCGTCTTTTTGAATATTGGCATGGGCACGTTCGTTGATAAAACGTGATTGCGCGTCATCTTTCGCCTCTGCGGGCCAAGTAGCGATCACATAATAATTCAACGCCGGACGGCAAGAAGCACAACCATCCACGCTCTTCCATTGCATGGCATCCATCACCCCGCGAATGCTGATAAGGTGCCGTTCCTTAATCGCCTGACGCACGTCATCATGCGAATGATCTGTACACTTGCACATGGGTTTGCTATGCGGCGCAGCTGAATAGTCTCCCCCCAGGGTGCTGGCCAGAATCTGTTCCACCAGACCGGTACAGGAACCACAGGAATTGGAAGCCTTGGTGTGCGAACGCACATCGTCTAACGTAAACAAGCCTTTTGTGGTAATGGCCTTGACGATATCGCCCTTACACACGCCGTTACAACCGCACACTTCCATGTCGTCGCTCATGTTTGCTGCTGCGGTATTGCCACCGTGGCCTGAGTCACCCAAGTGGGCCTGACCCAGCATCAGCGCAGTGCGAAAATCGCTGGTATCGGTACCATCACGCATTAACTGGAAGTACCAGGCACCGTCAACGGTATCACCGTACATAACTGCACCCTGAATCTTGTTATCCTTGAGCACAATTTTTTTGTAAATCCCGCGTCCGGCGTCCTGCATAACAATTTCTTCAGTGGTATCGTCGCCGATAAAATCACCCGCTGAAAACAGATCAATGCCGGTCACTTTCAATTTGGTGGATGTTACTGAACCTTCATAACGGGCAATGCCCATTTTGGCCAGATGATTGGCGCAGACCTTGGCCTGTTCAAACAAGGGAGCAACGAGACCATAAGTATCACCGCGATGCTGCACACATTCACCTATCGCATAAATTTTCGGATCATAGGTTTGCATGGTGTCGTTCACTACCACACCGCGTTCACAGTGCAGGCCGACGCTTTCCGCCAGTTCCATATTCGGGCGAATACCTACGGCCATTACGACCAGATCGGCTGCAATTTCCAGCCCGTCTTTAAAACGCACACCCTTGACGTGGTCTTCACCGATAATCGCTTCAGTGCTCGTACCCATCAAAAAATTCAGGCCGCGCTCTTCCAGTGATTTTTTCAACATACCACCGGAAACTGCGTCCATCTGACGTTCCATCAAGGTATCAACAAGATGTACCACGGTAACGTGCATGCCTTGCAGCATCAGTCCATTGGCTGCTTCAAGCCCCAGCAGACCACCGCCAATGACC
Source organism: Gammaproteobacteria bacterium (assembly GCA_015487095.1). Taxonomy (GTDB): domain Bacteria; phylum Pseudomonadota; class Gammaproteobacteria; order SZUA-152; family SZUA-152; genus SZUA-152. Next base: position 5,012 of record WFQM01000258.1, read on the forward strand.
ACAGCATGTTTATGTTTTTTGGAGGATTCCAGCATTGCATCCACATCGTAGATGTCACGAAAACTGATCACCCCTGGCAAATCATGCCCCGGCACGGGGATAATGAAAGGATTGGAACCCGTGGCCAGCAACAGACGATCGTACTCTTCTGTAGTACCGTCTTCCGCGATCACTTTGCGATTGCGACGATCAATCGAGCTGACCTTTTTACCTTTGTGCAAAGCGATGCCATTGTCTGCATACCATTGCTCGTCATTGAGCATAATGTCATCAATGGTTTTTTCACCAGCCAGCACCGGCGACAGCAAAATACGATTATAGTTACCGTAAGGCTCCGCGCCGAACACGGTGATGTCATACATCTCCGGTGCAATATCAAGCAATTCCTCGATGGCCCGCATGCCTGCCATGCCGTTACCAATCAGGACGAGTTTTTCTTTCATCTCACTTCTCCGATCACACAATTGATCTCTAAATAGGGCGTGGCACAAAATGCTTTTTCTGCGCCTTTCGTCAGCGCTATAGCAATTCATGTGCCAGACACAACAAAACGATGTATCCTACTGATTAATAAATAATTATTATAAAGGCGGCAGATTCATACTCATCCACGCACCCGATTAACGCACTAAATTGGTGCGTAAAACAAATCGGCTGCCACGTTGCTAAGCATCTGCTTATATTTCTGCGGGAACAGTAAAAACAATGCGGATGCAATGCATCGGCAGCGAATCAAGAACCCCTGTAACCTAATGATTTATTTATATTTACGTGGAATGATTGTGGTGACTTTCAGCACCTGAGGGTCACACACTATGCACAACCCGCCAAAACAGGCGCAAAATCGAGCGAAATTTTAGCATAAAAAATCTGCACCGTGACAGTGCCAACTTTGCTGTCCGAATACGGAATAAAAGTTATTTTTTCATTAAATACAACAAGATAAATTAGTGGCACAGTTGTTGCTAAACAGTTGCTGCCAAAAAGCAGCTACAAAACCCGGAGCACCACAAAGAATGTCGCAGCAATTCAATATCTTCGACTTCCGCAAAGCCAACATCCGCATCCTGCATTACACCTGGTTTGCGTTTTTCATGACGTTTGTCGTGTGGTTAGGGCTGGGGCCCATTATGCCCTTCATCAAGGAAGCATTGGACCTGACCGACCAACAGGCCAAAGTGCTGCTCATTCTCAATGTGGCCATGACCATTCCCGCACGCATCATCGTCGGCATGCTGGTGGACAAACTCGGTCCGCGCATTATGTACACCAGCATACTGGTCAGCGGCGGAGCCATCAGCATTGCCTTTGCCTGGTCCGACAGCTATGAGCAGCTGGCCCTGCTGCGCTTCCTCTCCGGCTTCATCGGGGCAGGTTTTGTGGTGGGTATTCGCATGATTGGCGAATGGTTCCCGGCCAAACAAACCGGTCTGGCACAAGGCATCTACGGTGGCTGGGGTAATTTTGGTGCCGCCGGAGCGGCAGGCACCCTGCCCTTCATCGCCGCCAACATCGGCGATGCCAATGGCTGGCGCATCGCCTTAACCGCCGCCAGCATCACCGCCATTGTTTACGGCCTGCTGTATTACACTCGCGTCAGCAACACGCCCAAAGGCTCAACCTACTTCAAACCGAAAAAAAGCGGTGCCATGGAAATCACCAGCGGTGGCGATCTGCTGCTGTACATACTCATGAACGTTCCGCTGTTCCTGGCGCTGGGCATCCTCACCTGGAAACTCTCCCCCGACAACATGGGCCTCATCGGTGAAAGCACCACATGGATTATTTACGCCACACTGGTGGGTATTTACGGAGTGCAGGTCTGGAAAATCTGGCACATCAACAGCCATGTGCTGAAAAACCCCGTACCGGAATTACACCGTTATAAATTCAAACAGGTGGCCATACTCGACTGGGCCTATCTGGTCACCTTCGGCACCGAGCTGGCAGTGGTTTCCATGCTTGCCATGTTTTACGTCAGCTGGTTCGACGTACCCAAAATTACCGCCGCACTGCTGGCGGGCATATATCCCTTTATCAACCTGTTTGCCCGCCCCGGCGGCGGCTGGATCAGCGACAAAATCGGTCGCAAGTTAACGTTAGGCATTGCCTTCACCGGCATCACGGTCAGCTTTCTGGTACTGGGGCTAGTGGAAAAAGCCTGGCCAGTATGGCTGGTGGTGGGCATCACCATCGTTGCCGGCATCTTCGCCAAAGCCGGATCAGGTGCCGTCTACGCCATGGTGCCGCTGGTGCAACGCCGTATGACCGGGCAAATTGCCGGTATGGTAGGAGCCTTTGGTA
>WFQM01000259.1 GCA_015487095.1 Gammaproteobacteria bacterium
AAATATTTTCGGCACTGCTGAAAGAAGCAATTCAGGAAGCCGAGGCGGAATTTGATCATCCCTATAAACAATATGCCCTGTTCAGAGACCTGGAAGAACAGGTAGAAAACAAAAAGGTACCGGGTATGCCAAAAATACTTATTGATAACCCACACGCACGCGCTTATTACGGTGTGTTTCAGCTTGTTCTGGGTGATGCTGTATTTGACATACTCTCTGACGAACAACGCCAGATTTACATAACGCATTCATTGTTGATTGATGAAGTGGTCGATAAAGCCGTCGCTGAGCATTCTCTCAATCCACAAAATATTGAAGCTGAAATCCGCAAAGGATTATTATCCTGCCTCTTTACGTTAATGGGCATGGAAAAAGCGAAAGAAGTGATTGATCAGGTTATTCAGATAACCCGTCTTGGGCTGACAAAACAGAATGGCTGATAATATGAGCCAATTAAGCTGCCAGTATGGGGAAGATGAATTTTGCTACGAGATTATTTACCTTCCTGAAAGAAAACACAAAATTGCGATACACGTTCATCCCAATGGCGTGGTACAGGTCGATGTCCCGGAAGGTGCGAAACAGACTGATATCAGGCATGCAGTCAGTCAGCGCGCGCGCTGGGTCATTCGACATCTGGCGGATATTCGAGAACGCCAAAAGGAAGTGCTGCCCCGCCGGTATGTAAGTGGAGAAAGCTGTTTTTATCTGGGCCGCCGCTATCTGTTAAAAGTTAATCATGTTTCCGAGGGAAAGCCGGAAACAAAACTTTTTGCAGGACGCCTGAATGTGACTACACGGGACACATCACCCGAAGTTATTAAACAATTACTTTGGCACTGGTACAAAACACATGCCCGTACAAACTTTCAGAAACGACTTTATGTATTGGCGAAAAAAATTCCCCAGGTGCGGAAATCTCCCCCGGAAATTCGTCTGTTAACCATGAAGCGTCAATGGGGAAGCTGTTCGCCGGGGGGCACGATTATTATTAACCCTCACCTGATAAAGGCACCCCGTGACTGTATTGACTATGTCATATTGCACGAGCTTTGCCATTTGCAGGAGCATAACCACAGCCCGAAATTTTACCAGTTACTCACCCGGTATCAGCCTGAGTGGAAATTGGTAAAGGCCAGACTGGATAACCTGTCTGAAATTTTGTTAAATCAATAATAATAAAACCTGAGGCTTCCTGGAGAACAGCAAGCCTCTGAGATATTTCAAACGAAAATCGTAATACCCTTTATTTTTATCTACAAGGAAGTTAGAAATGAAAATACTCATTGCCGAAGATAGTTCCGATATCCGCATGCTTCACCAAAAACGAATGAGCAAATGGGGATACCATGTAGACCTCGCCAGCAATGGAAAAGAGGCCGTAGAATATGTGCAAAAAACGGGAAAGAAAAACATAGCACACTATGACCTCTGCCTGATGGATATCAATATGCCCATTATGAGTGGTATCGAAGCCATACAGACAATCCGCAAAAATACCCCTTATCTTCCCGTTATTGCCTACAGTGCCAACCTGGATAATAAAGCACCCAGTCTTAAAGCTGGAGCCGACGAATTCCTGCTAAAACCCCATCCCGCCAAAGCACTGAAAGAAAAAATGGAAGAATGTGCTGTAAAACAAATTGTGCTTTACTTGGGTGATGAAAGCCTGTCAATGTCCAGAATTGGCCCAGCCAATAGTGAGGAATTAACAGAATTGAGAAGGCTGGATAAAAAAGGAATTGCAAAATTTACTGTGATAGGTGCCCCTTTCCAATTTCTGGCGCATAAAAACATACAGCACAAACTGCTTCATGATTTCAACAATAACAACTTTCAATACACTGAATTACTGGACCGCACTCACGAGGAACACAGCATAATACAAATTCACGCCTCACAAATATGGCTTAAAAAACAAAGCCTCACCCCAGAACAGTTTCAGAAAATGATTATAGAGGAAGATGAACAGATGAAGAAATACGAAAAAACCTGAGTGATAATAAGAGAAATAAGAAATCCATATTCCCGGAATGTGGATTTCTTATTTTTCTTGGGCTTAGTATTTATACCTGCTCTCTTGGTACTTCTATACACATCCCTCATTACTTTTCACAAAAGTGATAATATTTTTCCGTAAATTAAGTCCCAGAGATGATCCGCTGCTTCACCTTGTACAAACAAGCCTGGAATGTTTTTTTCATTCAGTGTGATTACCACCAGCTTCGTGCGTGCTGAAGCCGGTCGTTCATTTAAGCGATTGATAAACCAGTTGCACAGCCACAGGATTTCGGGTGTATCATTTAACCAGACGGGAGGAGTTCTCATTGTTTGTATGACCTTTATTTCAAGAAATATAAATCAGGTAGGAACCATGAAGGATCGCAATCAGTTATCCTGATTTTTTCATAATGAAAAAGAGGACAAGCAAATAACTACGATCCTTCATAGCGACGATAACGTATTTGGCCTGATTTTGTACATGGCTTTAGAGTTAAGGAATGAAAAATTGGGTTCAGCAATGGTCAGAAAATGCGCCAGATAACGATTGAAGCCGGTAATCTGGACGCGCTCAGTCAGCAGATCACACGGGTCAAAGAAAAGTTTCGGTGGCAAGAAAAGCTGCTGATTGCGTTGTGCATGCTACCTGGGTGAGGGCCCATTCCGACAAGAGCTGTTCTGCAAACAGTCTGAGGATAAAGCAGGGAAAAACATAAGCAAAGAAAAGGAAAGTTAAGAATATTGCGGAAGATGCCCTGGCCCACCCTACACTGTTTTCTGTTGTTGGGTTTTATAAAATTAAGGAACGTACATGAAATTCCAAATGCTATGGGTATATATATTTGGTGGCAATCCTGAAATAATCATGAAAATTCTGTAATAATAAGGCCACTATGAAACCTGAAACATCTTTACGCGCCCGTGCTGGTGAATGGATTGAATCCAGACCGGTCCAGCATCTGATTATTGGCTTGATTGTGTTAAACGCCATCAGCCTGGGAATGGCAACTTCTGATGTGCTTGAGGAAAAATATGGCTATTGGTTGAATTTTTTTGACAACGCAGTGCTGCTGGTTTTTGTCCTTGAAATTGCCACGAAGCTCTTCGCCTTCAGAGGACGGTTTTTCAGCAGCTCATGGAACATATTTGACTTCCTGATTGTAGCTATTGCCCTGGTTCCTACCAGCGGCCCTCTTGAGGTGCTGCGTGTGTTGCGTATCCTGCGTGTACTGCGCCTTATTTCGCTCATTCCGCAACTGCGCGTGGTGGCCGAGGCACTGTTGGGGGCTATTCCCGGCATCGTATCAGTAGCAGGTTTGATGTCCATTATTTTTTATATATTTTCGGTAATGGCGACAGAATTGTTTGGCAGTGATCACCCTCAATGGTTTGGTTCATTGGGGGGTTCCATGTATACCCTGTTTCAGATAATGACTCTGGAGAGCTGGTCCATGGGCATTGTCAGGCCGGTAATGGAAACTCACGCCTATGCGTGGGTATTTTTTATTCCTTTTATCCTGATCGCCACCTTCACTATGCTGAATTTGTTTATCGCCATCATTGTTGATGCAATGCAGAGTGTTCAGGCAAAAAAAACCAAACAGGATAAAAAAGCTATCGAAAACGTGGTACACACCGAACACCAACAGCTAAGCGAAGAAATCAGAGATTTAAAGCAGGATATTAATGAGCTGAAATTACTGCTGCGGAAAAACCATAAACCTGAATGAATGCTCCACCGGCCAAAGTCAGTCGCTTCGGGTTACAGTTGCGCCAGTAATACTGAACTCCGAACAACAAACTTCAGTGGTAACCGGAAGTGTTAATGCGATTACTATTTTTTTCCTTTCCTACACGGGGTTTGGACTGGGCACCAATACTTCTGAATATATGTAAAACCCGGAAAAAATGTTCCATGTGCTATTTATTTAGGAATGGAACACAATAACTTATATAAGTGGTACTCTGATTTAGTTCGTATTCGTTCGTTCTGATTGAACAAAAGTGCAGGAATAGTCGTTCTATTTCGAGCTTTTGTGATTGAAGAACGGGCGAAGACGGGCTGAAGCAGAGGTGCCAATTGTATGAGTTATTGTGTTCCATTCCTTAGGTATATTTATCGTTAGCACTGTCTACATCCCGGCATCACTGGTAGCAGTAGAAAACCTGACATTGCCTGACCTGACAAAAGCGCAGGATAATGCACTGGCCATTGCTGCTGCCCCCCTCCTCGGGAAAACCGGATTCTTACTGGGTGCCTTGTTCTCTATCGCTTCAGCGCTTAACGCAACGTTATTTGGTGGTGCCATTCAGACCTAAATCCCAAGCGCTATGGGTATATCAACAAAATAATGCCTGCTTTTGGTGGTGTCAGAGATCACTTTGGTCATTTTGCCAGTAATTCTGTAGTTTTACCCGAACACACAAGTTATTATCTCCAGCATTTTTATTTGCTTCCCGAATTCAGCAACAAGCTCTCGTGAATAACCGGAACCCGGCAGAGTGGAAAATAAACAGGCAAAACAAACAATGTGGCTTAAATCCTTTCTTAGCAATCATGTGTTAGCTAACACCACGTTTGTGGTGGTGTTATTGATTGGCACATTCAGTTATCTTCAGCTACCCCGCGCGCAAGACCCGGAAGTTAACTTCAACTGGATCAGTATCATCACACTATTACCGGGTGCCTCAACAGAAGACGTGGAAAAACTGATCACCGATCCACTGGAAGATGCTATCCGCAAGGTACAGGACATCAAGTTTGTTTCCAGCACCAGCCGCGAAGGTATTGCCGACATTCTGGTACGCTTTGAAGACATCAGCGAACGCCTGTTCGACAAACGTATTAATGATTTGCGCCGCGAGATTCAAAACAAAGCCAATGCCGAGTTACCGGACGAGGCCATAGACCCGGTGATACTGGAAATTACCACGTCCAATAATTTCCCCACCGCCACACTCATTCTCACCGGCGAAGCCAACGATGAGTTGCTACGCAAAACCGCGTTTAATGTGCGCAAAGACCTGGAGCGTATTAACGGTGTCAACAGTGTCATTGAAGCCGGATTAACCGACCCCGAGCTAAAAGTCGCTTTTGATCCGTCTGCCTTGCGTGAAAGAGGTATTTCTCCCACACAACTTGCTAACACGGTACGCCGTTATTTTCGTGACGTGGTCGCAGGTGATATGCAGATCGGCCAGCAATCATGGGTTGTGCGTGTCGTCGGTACTGATGCTGACCCCGGTTATCTGGCGAACCTGCCCATTATCGACACCGAACAAAACATTATTATCGGTGATGTGGCAGAGGTCAGCTGGAGCCACGACAAATTCAACAAATTATCACGTTTCAACAATCAGCCCGGTGTTACTTTTGCGGTGACCAAACAGGCCACGGCCAATATTCTTGATCTGGTTGCACAGATCAACCAGTACCTTGAACAAAAAAACACTGTGCTAGCCGCAACGGGTTTAAAACTCACATTACTGGATGACCAGACTGAAAGCACCCGTGAAGCCATCAGCATTATGCAGGGCAATGCCTTGCTCGGCCTGCTGCTGGTGGCATTAATCACCTGGATATTCCTTGGCGCACATATCGCTTTTTTTATCGGCATCGGTATTCCTTTCACCCTGGCCGGTACCTTTTGGTTACTCAGTGCCACCGGGCAAACGCTGAACCAGAATATCCTGCTCGGTGTCGTCATTGTGCTGGGCATGCTGGTAGACGATGCGGTAGTGGTGGTGGAAGCCATTTATTATCGCATTCAACGCGGCGCGCAAAGTATGCAGGCGGCCATTGATGCCCTGAAAGAAGTCTTTACCCCGGTAACCGCCTCAGTGGCCACCACCATGGCAGCCTTTCTGCCATTAATGTTGATGCCGGGCATCGTCGGAAAATTCATGTTCACCGTGCCCTTTGTGGTATCTGTGGCATTGCTCATCAGCCTGATTCAAGCGTACTGGATGTTGCCCGTGCATATTTCCATGAGCCGCCTTGATATGTCATCACCGGGTAAACTGCAACGCTGGCGTACACGCTTCCTGCACAAGCTGCGCCTCAAGTACGGCAAACTGCTGGTGCGGGTATTGCGCAAACCCAAACGTTCTCTGGCCGTCGTACTGGCCCTGTTTCTGGCGGCAATAAGCGCCATTGGCAGTGGTATGGTGCGCGTCGAATTTTTTGCCTTCGACCCTATGCGCACCTTTTACATCAACGTGGAAATGCCACCCGGCAGCACCCTGCAAAACACGCTTGATACGGTAGATGCCATTGCCAACAAGGCGCGTGCGCACCTGAACGACCGTGAAACACGCAGCGTCAGTGCCACCGCCGGGCAAATGTTTACCGAGGTCGCCCCGTTTTTTGGTGACAACTACGGGCAGGTTTTTGTCAGCCTGAACCCAAAAACCGATGATATGCGCAGCGTCAGTGACATCATTGAATCCATGCGTACCGATGTAATGGCCACGGCAGATGCGCGTCTGATCACCTTTTTCAAACTCACCAAAGGGCCGCCGGTCACCAAGGCGATCAGCGTCAAAGTGCGCGGTGATAATTTTGTGGAATTACGTGCAGCCACTGATGCCTTGCGAAACATCCTCACGGATATTCCGGAAGTGATGGACATCACCGACAACGACAGCCCCGGCAAACATGAACTCAAACTGCAACTGGACAGCGATGCTGTGCGCCGCAGCGGGCTCAACCCGGCGGATGTCAGCAATGCCATACGCCTGCTGTTTGATGGAGAGGTAGTGGCTTCCATGCAATACGAATCAGAACGTGTGGAAGTGCGTGTACAAGCAAAACGCACTAACCTGCACAGTATTGATCAATTACTGGAAATACCGCTGACCCTGCCACAAGGTGGTGAAATACCGTTAGGTCAACTGGTAGTCGCAGAAACCGGACTCAGCCGCAGCAACATCCGTCACTATAACTTCCGCCGTTCCATCACTGTGGAAGCGGATATCGACAAACAAAAAATCAACACGATTCAGGCAAACAATTTGGTGATGGAAGGCTGGGAAAAAATCCGCCTGCAACATCCCAATGTTGATCTGGATTATTCCGGTGAACTGGCTGACATCCAGGAGAGCCTGGACTCCATGCTGGTATTGTTTTTGTTTGGTCTCGGGCTGATTTATCTGATCATCGGCACCCAGTTTAAAAGCTACTGGCAGCCATTCATGATTCTCGCCACCGTACCATTAGCTTTCACTGGCGTCACCTTCGGCCTGCTGACTACCGGCAATCCGTTAAGCATGTTCACGATGTATGGCGTAATAGCGCTGGTCGGCATTGCAGTGAATGCCGCCATCGTGATGATTCACGCCGCCAACCAACGACTGGAAGCTGGCATGAGCGTATTGCATGCAACAATTTATGCAGCGCGCCGCCGCGTGGTGCCTGTCATCATTACCTCACTGACCACGATTGCCGGACTGTTTTCACTGGCTGTTGGGCTCGCCGGTGAATCCCTGATCTGGGGACCAGTGGCCTCGGCCATTGTGTGGGGGCTGGCCTTTTCCACCGTGCTGACACTTTTTGTTATACCCTTGCTATACCGTACGTTTATGCGACAACGCAAAATAATAAAAGACACTCCCGTCTCATAAAGGATGTTTGATGCAAAAAATAATCAAGGTGCAGGCAGCCTCGCATATCGCCCGTTTGACTTTCATTGGCATGTTAATGAGTTTATCCGGCAATTTATTTGCTGCGCTCACGCAAGACCCCTCCCTGAACTGGCAAACACTCTACACCAAACATTTTGAAATTCATTTTCATGATGG
>WFQM01000260.1 GCA_015487095.1 Gammaproteobacteria bacterium
AACGCAGGATGTCCTGATCCATGCGCCGGGTATAGCGATACCGGAATGGTCCACGATAGCTCCAGCGTAATGTGAGAAATTCACACCAGACCACGGGTTTGTTCAGCGCGGCGAACTCAAACAGGGCCGTGGAAGCATCACTGATCAGCAGGTCAGCGCTGGCCATGAAGGGCAGCAAATTGTAATCGCTGACATCGGCAATAAATACGTTATGGGCACTGCGCCAGATTTCCAGTTTGCGTCGCTGTGCTTTGTAACGACTCTTGGTGTAGGTGAAAAAATGTGGTTTTACCAGTAAATTGTAGTTCGCGAATTCTGCGGGCCAGTTATCGGACATGCCTTCAATGGAACTGGGATAAAAAGTAGGCGCATAAAGCAGGGTGGATTTGCTCGGGTCGAGGCCGCAGGCCGCAAGATCCAGTTCGGGTTTTTTAATGCCGGAATTGAACATGGGATCAAGTTTGGAAAATCCCACATCCACATACGTGCCTTGCGGATAATGTTTTTGCAGTTGCTGAAATTGGTACGGCCCCTCGGCAAAACGCACCGACACACGACACATGCTGGCATCGTGCCCGGCCCCCTTGATGCCGGCACCATGATTAATCAGTGCAGTGCGGGTGGTGGCAGGCAGATCATCCAGGTATTTAAAACTGTTGCCAAGAATCAGCCATGAGGCTATTCGGGCCTGATAATAGTCCCGGGCATCTTCCACGCTATTCACCCAATGCACTGGCAGGTTTTCATCGGCAACTACTTTGTCCAGCACAGCTTGTAGCTCGGCATTGCGATAAATCACAAACGCACATGCCACGCCACGCGCCTGCAAAACCCGATATACCGGCAAAAATTGTGGCAGGTAATAAAGGTGGTGAACATCAAAAAGGATATGGGTAGTCATGGTGTTTGTCGGTTATTAACATCGGTACGGTAGAGGCGCAGGGGCTTTGTTGAGCCTATGCTATCATCCACCCGATTGCTTGAGAAACAGACGCCCCGGCGATGACCTGGAAAACAAGAACCTGATATGACCGCAAAAAACCTTCCTGATACCACCCGTGCAAAACTCCTGGTCGTAGGTGACATCATGCTTGACCGCTATTGGAGTGGCGGCACTTCGCGTATCTCTCCCGAAGCTCCGGTACCGGTGGTAAAGGTGGAAGGCTGCGAAGAGCGTGTGGGGGGTGCGGCCAATGTGGCTCTGAATATTGCGGCGCTGGGAGCGCAAGTGTCGTTGGGCGGTATTGTCGGTGAAGATGAAGCGGCACAAACGCTGGATAAATTGCTGACAAGCAGTGATATTCGCAGCCAATTATTACGCCGCAATGACTGCACTACTATTACCAAGCTGAGAGTGATGAGTCGTCATCAACAGCTTCTTCGTCTGGATTTTGAAGACCACTCGCAAGCCAGTGGCGCAGGTGAGTTGGCAGAAAAAACGGCAGCCAGCTTCGATGATATCGATGTGTTGGTGCTTTCTGATTACAACAAAGGCTCCCTTAATGCGGTACATGAGATTATTTGTGCCGCACGCAAAGCCGGGTTGCCGGTGCTGGTGGACCCCAAAGGCAGCGACTTTGCTAAATACAAAGGCGCAACTCTGCTCACCCCCAACCTCGGTGAATTCGAAGCAGTGGTGGGTCACTGTGCGGACGATGACGAACTGGTGGCCAAAGGTGAAACCCTGCGCAGCAAACTGGAACTGGAAGCCATTTTGATTACCCGCAGTGAACGTGGCATGACTTTGCTGGTGCAGGACGAAGCTCCATTGCATTTGCCCACCCGTGCGCGGGAAGTGTTTGATGTTACTGGCGCGGGTGATACGGTGATCGGCGTATTCGCCGCTATGCTGGCTGCGGGTGAAAGCATGGCCAATGCCGCCACCCTGGCCAACGCCGCTGCTGGTGTGGTGGTGGGCAAGCTGGGTGCGGCAACCGTGTCCGTGCAGGAGCTGGAAGTCACTATTAATGAACAAAGCAGTGTGCAGCGCGGCGTCACCAATGAAGCTGATCTGTTGGATTTTGTTGCTGAAGTACGTGCCCGCAGCGAAACCGTGGTGATGACCAACGGTTGTTTCGACCTGTTGCATCCCGGTCATATCACTTATTTGGAAGAAGCGGCTGCGTTGGGTGATCACTTGATCGTTGCCGTCAACGATGACGACTCCGTGAAAAAACTAAAAGGTAAAGGCCGTCCCATCAATACACTTGAAGACCGCATGCACATGCTGGCCGCATTGTCGTGCGTGGACTGGGTGGTGCCATTTTCTGAAGACACACCGGAACGTTTGATCTGTCATGTGTTGCCTAACGTGTTGGTGAAAGGCGGAGACTATCGCCCGGAACAAATTGCTGGCCATGATTGCGTGGTGGACAAGGGCGGGGAAGTGAAGGTGCTGAGTTTTAAGGCCGGTTACTCCTCCACCGACATGATTCAACGTATTTGTGAGCTGGGAAAAAAATAAATAACAGGTCTGCGCAATATCAGAAGTTCTCGAACAATCGTTCCAGCGTATTGGGAGTTATGTTGTCAGTGGTACTGACAAGTGGTGTGTTATAAACGCAGAGGTCGCAAAGTTTTTAGTGTCTTTCTCTGCGTCCTTTGCGCCTCTGCGACCTCTGCGTTAAATACCCGGTGATTATAAAACAGGTGTTTTTAGCGCTTAATTCATATTTAATCGCTACGCAGCTGATCCAGTTTCCCAATAACATCCTCCACCAAAATCCGCTTCATTGCCTCTGCGCTGCGCACCCGTTTTCCCCACGATACTTCATCAACAGATTTCCCCTCTTCTTCTTGCAATGCCTCCGGGTATTTATTCACTACCCATTGTTG
>WFQM01000261.1 GCA_015487095.1 Gammaproteobacteria bacterium
GAGAGCGGCTAAGGTGCTCAAGATCAATGACTTTTTCGGTTATTTTGAATGAAAGCGTATCACCCATACGGTGAGTTCAAAATGTTCGAAAAAGTCCTTGAGATTGAGTGCATTAGACGTTCGCAGTAGGCTCAACTGATTAATTTAGGATCATGTGTAAAAGGACAAGTCAGAATGTCCAGATTATGTCGTGCACGTTCCTTAACACAAAACCACCCGCTGTTGCGGGTGGTTTGTTTACTCCCGGTTATTTACTGTCTTCCGGTTTATCACCGGTTTCATCTGCCGGGCTTTCTACGGATTCAACCGTTTCAACCAGTTTTTTCCGCTCCGCATCTTTCAGCGGATTAATCTCCCAGTCGGCGGCTTTATACCGTGTCGGCTGGTCTGAGCGCTGTAACAGATAACCGCTTCCTTCCAGTTTGGAGACGGTGTAATCCAGTCTGCTGTCGTCATCCAGCACCACGCTTATTTTCAGCGGGGTTGTATTTTTCTCCAGTTCTGGATTGTCCCCGGCTGCAAACAGTGATTCGACAGTCAGCCCGGCCAGCTTTTTGATCAGCTCTCCGGCGTTGTCCGTAATGGTTTTTTCATCCGGAGCCAGTTGTGCAAGCTGCCATTTTCCATCCTGGCGTTGCAGGGTAAAACCGGGGAATTCAGCACGCATGATTTTCTTTTCATCCAGCTTGAGCACTTCGTTATCTATCCAGTCGGTATTGTCAGCGCCTGCTTCAAACAGGGAAAAGTCCACGGCAACGATCTCATCGTCATCGGCTGTGCGGGCGTGTACCTTGCGCAACCCCGGTGAAGTACCAAAGTAAAGCTGCGCTACAGTATCTCCCCCGTGTTCCAGGGTGATGCGGCGTTCAAACTCATCCTCATCCACCTTGAAACGTTTGGCGGCGCTGGCGGTGGTTGCCACTGGCCAGCCTCTTTTCAGTGCCGCCAGAGTATCAATCAACTGCGTAACTTTGCGTTGATCAGCTGGAAAATTATCCAGTTCAGGCAGTTGCCACTCCCCATCGGCTTTTTTCAATACTGCTTTTTTGTCGGCCGTTTCAATCAGCATGGCATCTACCTGTGCCGGTGCAAACCCGGCCAGTTTTTCATTTGGCGTAAAGGCACCGTAAGAATCACTGCCCATGTTCAGTGCTACAGCCAGCACAATCTGTATGACGAGAAGACCGCCAAGTCCTGCAATCCACTTCTTCTTCATCGCTTAAGCCCTCCCTTCATTTAACACGGTTCGGTAATAACGTTGTGCGCGCTGGCGTGCGATGCGGCGCAAGAGCCATACCACCGCCAGACCCAACAGCGCCAGGGCATAGTTGAGATATTCCCAGAACTGCTGTGCATCCCGGTCCAGTGGCTCCAGGGTACGGGAGAAATGTCCCCGGCCACGGATGGATAACAGTCCCCGCTCTTCCAGTGACCAGTCAATAGCATTTTCCACCAGTTGTACCGGATTGAGGTAGCGGGTGCGCAATGCTGCCGAGGCCAGTTCAAGCGTGTTGTCGCCAAGGAAACTGTTGGAGGAAAACAGGATGATCCGCCCCGATTCGGGAGACTTGTCGATCACCCGGGTGATGAGAGGCTCTTTTTCATCCTCTTCATTCGTCCCCTCTTCCGGTTTTTCGCCCGCTTCCTTCTGTTCCAACAGAGGGGAAGGTTTATCCTTGAAAAAGGAGTCGAAGCGACCTTCGATGACCACTCCCAGCAGCTGCTTTCCGGCCTCGCCCTCACGGGCAAAACCAAGCTGGCCGTATGTGCGGAAATCCGGCTGGATACCCGTACTGGCGGAGACCCAGGATTCCTCCGAGCTATGCAATAACGGGATAACCCGTCGCGCATTGTTTCGCGCTTTGTCGATGACAATGGGGGAGGCCCAGTTCATGGTGACCTGGTTGAGTCCTGCACTGATACCGCTTTCCTGCTCCATGCCCTGCTCCCGTATATCAACGAAATAGGGATAGGACACCATCTGGGTTTCCTGCACAATGAAGCCGCCAAGATTGCGCTGCACCGGAATGGGGAAAGCCGTGTTCTGCGGGTCGAGCACCATCGCCTTCCTGAAAGTGATGCCATTGTGCTCAAGCCACTGTTCCAGCCCCGATTCATGAGGACTGGCTGACAAGGCCCATTGCATGGAAACATCAAAGGGGGAGGTGGAAAGCACCACCGTGCCGCCTTCCATCAGGAACTGATCCACAGCAAAAAGCTGTTTTTCATCCAATGACTCGGGGGCGACCACCAGCAACAAATCGGCATCGGCGGGTACCCGGCCCGTTTTCAGGTCGCTGGACCGTACCGTATGTTCCTCCCGCAACTTCTCCTGTAACCAGTTGAATCGTTTGCCACCGCCTGGCATGCCATGCTGCGGCGCACCCGGCGGGGTATAGACCGCCACTGTTTTCAGGAATCCTTTTGAGAACCGTTTGAGAGCGGTGTCGATACTGCGCTTCAGGCTGGCGGTATCAAGTGTTTCCGGCAGGGGCACCGGCACAATTTGATCGCCGCTTTCCAGCAGCATGTAAAACCAGAAAGTGCCGGGATCGAACAGGCCAACGGCCATGGGGCGGAATCCGTATTCACTCTCGATTTTTTTGGCCAGGATGCCGCCATCAGCGTCGGGGTCTTTAATCTCCACCTTCAGACGATTACCCGCTTCTTTCTGTAATTCCGCCAACGTCTCGTCGAGCCCCTGTCTGAGTTCGGCAAGCTGCTGGGGTAAACGGTCCCCGGGGGAAATATAGCCTTTGAAAGTGACAGGCCGGGTAATGTTTTCAAACAACTGCCCCGCCCCCTGATAGGCAAACAGCACTTTCTTTATTGTCCGGGTAATGTCGTACTCCGGATTGCGCAGTTCCACATCAAGATCCGCCTCGCTCTGCGCCTTGATCTCAATGAGGTCCCGGAAGCCCAGGGTTTCATACTGGTCACCGTATTTGATCAGAATATCGAAATAGGAGTTAACCACTGCGGCCTGATACTTGCTCGCGGTCTGGAAGGGAACCGGGCGGATGCCGTACTTCTGCCCTGCCTCCTGCTCCAGTTCGGGGTTCTCCAGCGGGTCGATAAATTCCACCCGCACCCTGCCCTTGCCGGCAACGGCATATTCCTCCAGCAGATCATGCAGGCGTGGCACCAGTGGCGCCAGCAGCGGATGGGTCTGGGCGCTGAAATAACCACGGATCAGCAAGGGTTCACGCAACTGGGCAAGATAGTTGCGGGTGGCGTCGGATATGGAATAGATGTTGCCCTGGGTGATGTCCGCCCGGGCCCAGCCGACGGGCTGTAACCAGAGATTGCCAACGATGAAATTGGTGACCAGCAGGGAGGTAATGACCCCCCATTGGCGATGACGCCTGTTGGACGGGTTGCCTGCCCAGCGCAGCCGTTCCAGGGAGAATACGTTGAGGGCCAGGAAGATTCCCACCAGACTGAGGTAGTAATAGAGATCACGCAGGTCGATAACCCCGCGGGTGATTGACTCAAACCGCGAGCCGGTACCCAGCAACTGCAACAGCTCGCTGCTGCGGTTGCCAAACAGCCCGGTCAGGGCATCAGAACCCAGCAGATAAAACAGACCACACAGCAGCGAGGTGACAATGAGACTGATAATCTGATTATCCGAGCGGGCGCTGACAAACAGACCAATGGCAATATACGCTGCGGCCAGGAACAGCGTTGCCAGATAACCACCAAACACCGGTCCCCAGTCAAGGTTGCCGATAAACGCGACGGTTATGGGCAGCGGCAGTGTGAGCAGCAGCGTCACCCCCACCAGCACCAGGCAGGCGAAAAATTTTCCCAGCACCAGTTGCCAGGGAGGTACCGGTGAAGTGAGCAGAAACTCCAGCGTACCGCTGCGCCGCTCCTCTGACCACATGCGCATGGTGATGGCAGCGGTCAAAAAAATCAGCAACACCGGCATCCAGGCGAAAACTGGCCGTACATCGGCGATGTTGCGTGCAAAAAAGGTCTCTACCCAGAAAAAAACAAACAGTGTGACCGCCAGAAAAGCGCCAAAAAAGATAAAGGCGATGGGTGATGAAAAAAAAGCGGCAAACTCTTTGCGTGCAATCTGAAACAATTGATTCACTTTCGCTCCCTCCTTTTTTATTGAGCGGCGGTTTCGAGGAATATGGACTCCAGGGTTCTCTGCTCCGGCTGCATGGCATAGAGCGCACAACCCTGCCCCAGCAGGGCCGATGCCACAGCGGGCGCGCACTGTTGCGGTTCCGCCTGGTCACGAAACTCCAGCGCATAACTCTGCCGGTTATCATCATTTGCAAGTTGTTCCACCGACTGGACTACCGCCACCTCCTTCAGTGCGGCATCCACCTTGCCGGGCTCGGCCTGCACGGTAACCAACAGGCGGTGGGCGCTGCGCAGTTCTTCCATGCGGGAATCCATCACCTTTTTTCCGGCCCGGATGATGATCACCCGGTCACATATTGCCTGCACCTCCTGCAAAATATGGGTGGAAAGAATGACCGTTGCACGCTGTGCCACCTCCCTGATCAGATCGCGCATATGCTGCACCTGAGAAGGATCAAGACCGTTGGTGGGTTCATCGAGAATAAGAATGTCAGGATGGTGCAACAGTGACTGGGCAACCCCTACCCGCTGGCGGTAGCCTCGGGAAAGTGTATTGATCAGCTGGGTGGCCTTCCCGGTCAGCTCGGTTTTGGCTATCGCCTCACGCACCCTGGCCAGACGCTCTGTTTCCGAAACACCATGCAAGGCAGCGGCATAGTTGAGGTAGTCAATAACCGTCATCTCGGGATAAACCGGGCAGTTCTCCGGCAGATAACCGATTTTGCGCTGGATAGCCTCCCTCTCCCGGTTGATGTCCAGCCCGTCAACCGTTATTGAACCATCCGTTGGTTCAAGAAAACCGGTAAGCATTTTCATAATGGTGGTCTTGCCTGCACCATTGTGTCCTAACAGACCGACAATCTCCCCTTGACCGATTTTGAATGAAACATTGTCTATTGCAGTAAAATCGCCATAAGTGCGAACGAGTCCGTCAACACTGATCATCTTCGCCTCCTCATTAGTCTGGTTAATTTCTGTGTATTATCTATGGCTATCCCAAAAATACAGGGCATGACACTCCCTGATAATTCAAACGAAAATATGTGACCATTCGACTATAAAAATGGTTCCCAGAAATAGCCTTCAGCCGTGTTACTTATTGAATAAACTACCCCGCAGCAAGCTGCGGGGAATTAAACCCAAAGAGATTACATTGATTTTTTTGACAGACTGGAAACGGGTAGAGAAAGAGATAAATCGGAAATGCACTGAATTTTTGTACATTAGTCCACTGTTATCCTGTTAACTCTATTAACTTCACATTGTCATGCTTCAAAATCTATATCCGTGGCGTTTGGGATTTAGGTTTGGACGTGATCGTAAAAACCTCGCTGAATTGGGAGAAGAAGTTGCTCAACAGAGCCGCAATTAGTTTTGATGTACGTCAGGCACTAAAAACTGATCACAATATCCGCGAAAACGCAGAGAGCACAAAGATTACTCTTTATTCTTTGCGTCTTTGCGTTAGATTGTAGAAATGTAAAAATAAACCCAACCGGGTACCAAGTGGTAAACTTCACTGAATGAGCCGCTTATTACACCACCTCATCGAAGACTCAGCCCAAACCGAACCGGGTGCCAAAGCCCTGACCTCTGGGGAAATACACCTTTCTTATGGCGAGTTTCAACACCATGTACAATCCACTGCAGCAGGGCTACAAGCCCTCGACCTGAAACCGGGGGATCGCGTCGCAGTCTACCTGCCCAAGCAAACGGAGGCAGTTCTCGCCCTGTTTGCCACTGCCCGGGCAGGCGGTATTTTTGTACCCATCAATCCGCTGCTCAAGCCCGCTCAGGTGGCCCACATTCTTGATGACTGCGGAGCCAGCATGCTCGTTACTTCGGTGGATCGGGCCGCCTTGCTGGCGGATGTGCTGCCTGCCCGCAAGTCTCTGCAACACCTGATCATCACCGATGGCTCGGTACAGCCTGAAGTTTTCCCTTTTCTCACGGTGACAGACTGGCAGGCATTGCAATCCAATAATGGTCCTGTGTACACACACATGACGGAAAACAGTGTCGCGGCCATTCTTTACACCTCCGGCAGCACCGGCCTGCCCAAAGGTGTTGTGCTTTCCCATCGCAATCTGGTGCTGGGGGCGGAAAGTGTCGCCCAATATCTTGGCACTCAGACATCGGAGCGTCTGCTCGCGGTACTGCCGCTGAGTTTTGATTACGGCTTGAATCAACTGATAACCACGTTTCATGCCGGTGCCTCGGTGGTACTGATGAATTACCTGCTGCCCCGGGACATTGTGCGTACCGTAAGCCGGGAGCGAATCACTACCCTTGCCGGTGTACCATCGCTATGGATGCAGCTGGCCACTTTGGACTGGCCCGAAGAGATCGGTGACCATTTACACACGCTCACGAATTCCGGCGGGCACTTGCCTGTGCCGGTGATCAAAAATCTGCAACAACGCCTGCCCGCCAGCCGTCTGTT
Organism: Gammaproteobacteria bacterium; assembly: GCA_015487095.1. Lineage (GTDB taxonomy): Bacteria > Pseudomonadota > Gammaproteobacteria > SZUA-152 > SZUA-152 > SZUA-152. The sequence continues at coordinate 6,545 of WFQM01000261.1, forward strand.
TCTTATGTACGGCCTCACCGAGGCCTTCCGTTCCAGTTATCTGCCACCGGAAGAATTGGCCTCCCGCCCCACCTCCATGGGCAAAGCCATTCCCCATGTCGAGCTGGCGGTGGTGCGCCCGGACGGTACCGCCTGCGCTCCCGACGAGCCGGGTGAACTGGTACATGCCGGGCCGCTGGTGGCGCAGGGTTACTGGAACAATCCTATCGCAACCGAGCGTCACTTTCGCTCACCGCCTGCGGCCATGCCACAGCGCGACACTCACGAAAAAGTGCTCTGGTCCGGCGATACTGTTACCACAGACGCAGATGGCTATTTGTATTTTGTGGGTCGTGAGGACGACATGATCAAGACTTCCGGTTACCGGGTCAGCCCCACCGAAGTGGAGGAAGTCCTGCATGCCAGCGGGCAGGTAAACGAGACCACAGTGTTCGGCGTGCCGCACCCGCGATTGGGACAGGCTATTGTGGCTCTGGTGACCCCCGCTGCCGGCACACAGGTGGACGATGCTTCTGTCGCGCAACAATTGCTCGACAACTGCCGGGCGGTATTGCCTGCGTTTATGCTGCCGGCACATATTGAACAGCGGCAACTGCTACCCAAAACACCCAATGGTAAAATCGACCGCCAACGATTAAAGCAGGAATTTCACGAACATTTTACAGAGGCACCATGAGCAAACTCCAACAACCCGTCCATTGTGAATTACCGTATTTCCCCGTGGCGGACAAACAATTGCAGATAGGTGGACAGCCCGTTGAGCAACTCGCCCGGCAATTGGGCAGCACTCCGTTTTACGCTTACGATCGCGCTGTAATCGACCAACGCATTCAGGCATTGCGTACGCTGCTAGCGAATTCCATCCGCCTGCATTACGCGGTCAAGGCCAACCCCATGCCTGATTTGCTACAACACGTTGCCCAACAAGTGGACGGGCTCGACATTGCTTCACAGGGAGAGCTCGCGCTGGCCCTGCAAACCGGCATCGATCCGCAACACATCAGCTTTACCGGCCCCGGCAAGGGTGAAGAGGAGTTGCAGGCTGCCATGAATACTGGCGTCACGCTCAATATTGAATCCGCCACAGAGATGCGGCGTATCGCCGGGCTAGCGTCAGGCAGTGGTATACGTCCCCGGATTACCGTGCGCATAAATCCTGACTTCGAACTCAAATCTTCGGGTATGCGCATGGGCGGCGGGGCGACCCCCTTTGGCATCGA
>WFQM01000262.1 GCA_015487095.1 Gammaproteobacteria bacterium
CATGGGCCGGATGGGCATCAGCACTGAACGCAAAAAGTCTGCGCCCCTGCGTTAATAACGCTGATTTAAAAAACCTCAGACTGTAGGGTGGGTACAAGCCATGTGCCCACCTTACCTTCTGTCTTGCATTTCAAATCTTGAGAGTGGTTTTTTGTGTATCGAGTAATAAACGCAGAGGTCGCAGAGACACAGAGGCGCAGAGAAAAACAAATAAGAACTCCGTGTCTCTATGGCCTTTGTGTTAATAGCACCTATTTCAAAATACTGTTTATCGGGTGAGTGAAATACAAAACGATTTTTGCAATTTATTAAAATATGAAACCAGAGGTGAAATTGCCCTGTTTTTTTAGCGTATGCGGTTGTAGGGTGGGCACAAACTACGTGCCCACCCTATGTAACTACACAGCCGCGTTAATAATGCGAATTTGATAAAGCACTTTCTGGCAACCAAAATATAAACCAAAGGAAATCCCATGACTATCGCAGAAAATAAAGTAGTTACCCTGCACTACACGCTTACCGATGATGAAGGCACTGTTATCGACCAATCTGACGACGGCAGTTTTTTATACCTGCACGGTGCCAGCAATATTATTCCGGGTTTGGAAAATGCGCTGACTGGCAAGGCATCAGGTGATGAGTTGAAAGTGACAGTACCCCCGGAAGAAGGTTACGGTGAACGTGATGATGCGCGTCTTGAAAGTGTGCCACGGGAGATGTTTCCGGCAGATGCCGAAATTGAAGCAGGTATGCAATTCCATGCCGAAGGCCCGGAAGGTGAAATGATGACAGTCACCGTGGCTGGAGTGGAAGGTGATACTGTGAAAATTGATGGCAATCATCCGCTGGCGGGTGTGCAGCTCAATTTTGATGTGAAGGTGATTGATGTTCGTGATGCCTCGGCTGAGGAAGTGGAGCACGGACATGTGCATGGGCCGGATGGGCATCAGCACTGAACGCAAGAAGTCTGCGCCCCTGCGTTAATAACACCGATTTAAAAAACCTCAGACTGTAGGGTGGGTACAAGCCATGTGCCCACCCTACCTTCTGTCTTGCATTTCAAATCTTGAGAGTGGTTTTTTGTGTGTCGAGTAATTAACACAGAGGTCGCAGAGGCACGGAGGCACAGAGAAAAACAAATAAAAAACTCTGTGCCTCTGCGTCTCTGCGACCTCTGCGTTAATAACGCTGATTTTAAAAATTGCGTATCAGCTAAGCAAAGTACATAACAATGTATTAAAACCCCTGCATAGAATCCATGATGTCCGGCAGCCACAATGTGACTTGTGGGAATAGCATGACCATCAACAACGCCAGTAGTTGGATGCCCACGAAGGGCAGGATGCCACGATAGATCTGTGGCATGCGGATTTCCGGCGGGGCGGCGGCTTTGAGATAAAACAGCGAAAAGCCGAAGGGCGGTGTTAAAAAAGAGGTTTGCAGGTTGAGGGCGATCAGCACTGCGAACCACAGCATGTCGATACCCATAAACGCGGCAATGGGCGCAAGAATGGGCACGACGATAAAGGTAATCTCGATGAAATCGAGGAAGAAGCCGAGTATGAAAATCACCAGCATACTGACTAGCAGGAAACCCCATGGGCCGCCGGGCAGGCCGGTCATTAATTCTTTCACCAGATCATCGCCGCCCATGCCGCGGAATACGAGGCCAAAGGCAGTGGCACCGATCAAAATCATGAACACCATGGATGTCATGCGGGTGGTGGAACGCATGGCTTCGCGTAAGTTGCCAAGGTTAAGGCGTTTGCGAATGGCAGCCAGTAACAGCGCACCCAGTGCGCCCACGGCAGCAGATTCGGTGGGTGATGCGACACCAAAGAAAATCGAACCGAGTACGGCGAAGACCAGAAACAGGGGCGGGATCAGGCTTTTAAACACCTGAGGCCACAGTGGGCCAGCGTTATCATCCACGGGCAGGGCCGGTGCTTCGTTCGGCCTGAATTTGGCGCGTACCAGCACGTAGATAATAAACAGGGCAATCAGCACCAGCCCCGGTGTTATTGCCGCCATGAACAGTCGGCCTATGGGCACGCCAATTACATCACCCAGCAGCACCAGAATAATACTGGGCGGGATGATTTGCCCCAGGGTGCCTGAAGCGGCAATAGTGCCGGTGGCCAGTTCGGGTTTATAACCGTGGCGCAGCATCACCGGCAGGGCGATTACCGCCATGGTGACCACTGTGGCACCTACTACGCCGGTGGTGGCGGCCAGTAACGCGCCCACCAGTACAATGGACACACCCATGCCGCCACGCAGGCGGCCAAACAGACGTGCCATGGTTTCCAGTAATTCTTCGGCGATGCCGGATTTTTCCAGCACGATACCCATAAATACAAACAACGGCACGGCAATGAGCGTGAAGCTGGTCATCACCCCCCAGATACGCAGAGGCAACAGGGCGAAAAACTCCAGCCCCAGAGCAATGCCGCCAAACAGCAGGGCTACCGCACCCAGGGTAAATGCCACCGGGTAACCGATAAGCAACAGGGCGATTGCGGCCGCCAGCATGACCAGTGCCCAGATTTCCATTAATTTTGTGTTCCTTTGTGATGAGTCTGTGAGGGGGGATTGATTTCGTTGTTGCCCCACAGAATTTGTACGCTACGCAGCATGTGTGCCAGCCCTTGTAATAACAGCAGTGCAAATCCCACGGGAATGGCGGCTTTGAGCAGGAACCGGTATGGCAATCCGCCCGGGTCCGGCGAGCCTTCACCAATGGCAAAGGAGCTGGTGACAAAAGGCAGGGAGCTGATGATAATCAACAGGCAAAACGGCAACAGAAAAAACAGTCCGCCGAGCAGATCCACCCAGGCGCGGCGGCGGTCGTCCATGTGGCGGCTGTGGTAAAAAATATCCACTCGCACATGGCCATTATGTTTGAAGGTATAGCCCGCACCGAACAGGAAAATCAGTGCGAACAGATGCCATTCCAGTTCTTGCAGGCCCACGGAGCCTGCCTGGAACAGGTAGCGCATGGTCACGTCGAAACCGATAATCAGCACCATGCCCAGCACCAGCCACGCAGTGGCGCGGCCGCTCCATTCAGAAATAACTTCAATGCGGGAAATGAGACGATTAAGCAGTGGCAAGGTAGGTTTCCGGGTATTTAAAATATCAGAGATTCAAAGGAAGGCGTGATTCTAATAGTCTGGCGCGCGTAAACCAACCATCCTTTTTTGTCGGGGTGTTGAAAGTGTGGTAATTACGCCTCTAAAGAAACGTTGTTTCCTCGCCGATGGACACATCGACTATGCTCAGACCGGTGACACCGGCTCGTGTAAACAAAAATTGCGCACATATTATGGAGATTGCAATGAAACGATTGATGACTGCCACAGCGCTGACTATTGCCGCTGCACTGGTTCCTTTATTAGCCCAGGCCACCCCGTTATATCATCCGCCGGGGTCCAATCTGACTTATGGCGCGGTGAGCAATGGTCAATCCATCATGTCGGATATCACCAACCCGGCTGCCGGTGCGGCGGTGTTGCAGCAGAATGGCAATCAGTACCGGTTCGGGATTTTGAGTTCAATTGGTGTGGGTTATGAGTTTGGCGAAGTGGATAATCTGTATTCGCGAATTGATGCAGAGGCGCAGGCATTTCAAAATCTCCAGACGGTAACATCTGTTGCTGACATTGACGCCCGCCTGGCCAGCCTCAACGCCTTACTGGTGGATGTTGAGGCTAACGGTTATGCCAAGGTTTTTTTCGGTGGCCATCTGCCGGTAATGCCATTGGTTGTTGCGCATAAAGCTTTGGGGGGCAGTCTGGTGTTGGATGTCAATGGCTCGATAGCTGCGCGGGCAACTGCGTTAAATGATCCTGTCGATTTCAATTCTGCGGCTGCCAGCGTGGGGATCGATGACCCCACTGATGATGTGACACTCACGTTTGCGGGGGCTGTTCCTAACGGATTTACGATTGATAATGACAGCACTGTGTTGGTAAAAGCTGCTCGTACCATAGAGATTGCACTGGGTTACAGTCGTCCTCTTTTGAAGACCCGTGAGGCGACGTTGTATGGGGGTTTAAGGGGGCGTTATTATAAAGTTGATACCAGCCGCACAGGTATTCGTTTCAGTGGGCTTGTTGATGGTACCGAACAGGCCTTTGAGGATGCGCTGGATTCCAATCTGGATTCTGATACCGGACTGGGGATGGATGTCGGTGTGCTATGGGTCAGTGAGCATTATCGCGCAGGTGCCACTCTGACTAACATCAACGAACCTGAATTCAAGTTTAGCCCCATTGATCTCAGTGATTATAGTGATCCGGGTGGCCCCGTGTACCAAAAACTGGCAGCGAGCAATACTTATACTATGGAAAAACAACTCCAGCTGGAAGCGGCCTTGTATACGGCCAGTCAGAATTGGGTGATTTCCGGCGGACTGGATGCCAATGCGGTGGAAGATGTGTTTGGTGATGAATACCGGTGGGCCACGGTAAGTGCGGCTTATGCCACTGATACCTGGTGGTTGCCGGGCGTCCGTGCCGGTCTTCGTAAAAATCTGGCGGGCTCGGAAATCAACTATTACACACTGGGTATGACATTGGCGGTGGTTAATGTGGATCTGGCCTGGAGTTCGGACAAGGTTACGATTGATGGCAGCAGTGTGTCGCGTGGCGCGATGTTAAATCTGGGGCTGGAAGTCAGTTTTTAATATTGAGTAGTATTTAACGCAAAATTAAAATTGCAGGCCCAACTGGGCCGAAATGCCTTCACCTTCGTCGCCGCTGTATGCGGCGACATCTATTTGCAGTGTACTGATTAGCAGTCCAATACCGGCGGAGCCATAAGCGGCTTCATTGCCGGTCAGGTTTTGATTGTAGCCGGCACGCAATGTCAGCCAGTGCCATGCCTGCCATTCCCACCCCAGGGCGGCAATTTGTGAGGCAGAAGCAAAGCCGACAGGGTCATTTTCCAGCAGATCAATATCCAGTTCCACTACAGAGTAGCGACTTTGATAGGCAAAACCGGCACGCAATTGTGGTTCAAGTTTGAAAATATCACCACTATCGCCGTATTTGTAATTTCCGGGCACGATATTTTTTGCCACCAGTCCCATTTTCCACACACCAAACTCTTTTAATACACCGATATCGAAGATGAATTGTCCCCCACTTTTGCTGCCGCTGCGGTTAATATCAACATCAGCAGTGCGTAGTGGATCAGTGTAACCATAACCTGAGACCAATAAAAATTTTGCGTTAAAACCCACAGTCAGGTTTTGCATCCATCCACTTCCATGTAATGCTTTGGCGGCAGCAACACCGTTTTCAACGACACGCAGCCCACGTTGCGCCAGTGTGGAAGCATAGCTTGGAGTAGTGAGGTTATCACCGCCGATCATTGGCTGGGCGGTGGATGCTTCATAGACATTAAAAAATGCTGCACCACTGATAATGCGGCTGGGTATTGCCAGCACGAAGGCTGAGTTGCGGCTGCTGCTATACAGGCTGCCATCCAGTGCATTGAGCTGTTGCTGCACCGCAGCCCGGTTGGCGGCATTATTGTTGCCGTCCAGTGTATTAGCAGCTTGTTGAAAGGCGCTGAGGCTGTCTTTGACATTGTCGGGGTCACCGAGTTGTCGGCTGAGCGTCGGTGCCAACAAAAACCATTCGTGAATTTCATCAGCCGTGGCCAGCAGGGCCGGATTATTAAATACTGCAAATTGCGGTCCCGAGGCCACCCCCACACCACCCATGGCCATAGTGCGAGCATCAAACACACCAAAAGGCACGGCAGTGGCGGTTTGTGTACATAGTGTCAAGAGCAATGCAAACGGCCAGCCAGGGCGCAGTTTTCTGTTGTTTTTACGGGTAAACATCTTCACCGTCATTTTTTGCATGGCACTACTCCAAAAAATTCAACACCGTATCCAATCCACCAAATTGTATCGATACATCGGCCTGTGCGCGAACTGCTGGTTTCGCATGGTAGGCCACACCCAGCCCGGCAATGCCCAGCATTTGCAAATCATTGGCACCGTCACCCATAGCGATAACCTGTTGGCAGGTTATGCCAAGTTGTTCGCACAGTTGTTGCAGATATTCTGCTTTGGCCTCAGCTCCGACGATGGCTCCCTCCACTGTGCCGTTGAGTTTTCCCTTTTCCTGAGTGAGCACGTTGGCCAGGGTGAAATCCAGGTCCAGGCGTTGCTTGAGACGCTCGGTGAAAAAGGTAAAGCCACCGGAAACCAGCGCTGTTTTGATCTGACGTTGCTTGAGTCCACGGATCAATATCTTGGCTCCGGGGTTTAATTGTAGTCGTTCGTCATACACCTGTTGCAGGGCGGAGGTATCCAGCCCTTCCAGCAGAGCAACGCGCTGTTTCAGTGAGGCGGCAAAGTCCAGCTCACCGCGCATAGCGGCTTCGGTAATGGCGCTGACCTGGGGTTTCACACCAATAAAGTCGGCGATTTCATCCACGCATTCGATATTGATGAGAGTGGAGTCCATGTCGGTGATGAGCAGGCCCACAGCGGCTGCGTCGAAATGTTCGGGCAGGGTATTGATATCTAACTGACAGGTTTCACGCAGTGAATCCAACGTTTCTGGGGCCAGTGCTGCATGTTGCACACGGAAGTGCTGGGCGTAAACGCCTGGTTCGGCACCCAGCGTCTGGGTGATGTGTCGGGTTTGTTGTGCAGTGAGGGTATTGCTATGAATAATGGTTGTAGGCATGAGTATCAACAGGTGGTGAATTTAATGCCGGATAGTGTAACCGCAGCGCGTTGACAAGCCCACTTTTGTGAAGACCCTAAGCACATTCACTGAGCAGGCGGTCGATCATGCCCTGGGCCTGTGATTCATAACCGCCGCCAAACAGATTGAAATGGTTGAGGATGTGGTACAGATTGTAGAGCATTTTGCGCGTGACATAGCCTGCATCCAGAGGCCAAGCGGCGTTGTAAGCGGCATAAAAGGTTGATGAAAAGCCCCCAAACAGTTCGGTCATGGCTAGATCCGTTTCACGGTCACCAAAATAGACGGCAGGATCAAAAATCACCGGTTGACCCTGTGAATCAAAGGCCGCATTGCCAGACCACAAATCACCATGCAACAAAGATGGCACGGGTTGGTAATCGGTGAAAAAAGCAGCCAGTGTCGTTTGTAACCTTTCACCACGGCTCAGCAATGAGCGTTTTGCCCTGTTTTGACCAGCCAGCTCCAGTTGTGTCCCCAGCCGTTGTTCGGCCCAAAACGTCACCCAGTTATCGGTCTCGTGATTGAGCTGTGATGTGCTGCCGATGGTGTTGTGTCGATGCCAGCCAAATTGTGGACATCGGGCCTGGTGCATTGTCGCCAGCCCATTACCCAGTTGCGCATCATCCCCTGTACCTTGAAGCGTTATGTGTTCCATGACCAGATAGGCATCTTCTCCTGCAATACCGCTACAAATGGGGGTGGGCACCCGCAGGCTGTGGCTGTTGATCAAGGCGTGTAACCCTTCTACTTCGGCCTCGAACATGGACAGGCTGTCAGCGGTATTGGTTTTGATGAAAAAGGTTTGTTGGTTTCCGTTTTGGTTGCCGGTGAGCGCATAGGCTGCGTTGATACAGCCGCCGCCCACAGGGCGTACGGTGTCAGTGGCCAGAATTGTTCCCGATGCAATTTGCATCTGCCGTGAAATGGATTGCCAATCGGGCATGATTTTTCCTTGGGTATTCTTGTTCTCATGTTTACTGGGATGATAAACGTTATTGTTTGGTTGGCGCTTGTTTTCTTCTTGTTTTTGATGGATTGTTTAAAAAACAGCCAAATGCTTGAGGTGTTAGCGTGGTTTGATGTTGTGGTTGGCGAGTTAACTTAAGGTAGTTTCTAGTTTTTTTGTGCTAAGCGCTTGCCACAAATGAAGGATGTTCATTTATCCACAAAGCCTGTGGATAACTTTGTGCATAAGCTGAGGGAAGCGGCCTGCTGACCTCGGTTTTGTTACAGGTTTATTAAATTGGTCAAAAAATAGGCGGACTATTTTGATCATTAAAAACAATGAGTTATAGTTTGATGTTGGTCTGTCCGTCAAAAAACTGTCCAGGTCGGTCAATATGTGAACAATGTGAAACATGTTGTGTATAACGTTCCACGCTGATACACCGTCAAGGCGGTTTTGTCGGTGTCGCAAGTATTGAGGCATCTAAAAATGCGGCACAAAAAAGCCAGCACAGTGTGCTGGCCCTTTTGTGCTGCTGATAAACGCCGAAACTTAGAGGGTCATGATGAAATCGACCAGTTTTTCGATGTTTTCGTCAGATACACGAGGTGAGTAAGGAGGCATGGGAGCGCCGCCTGTGATTTTGGTCCAGTTACCTTTGCCCCCTTTTTTCACTTTGGCGATCATGCGATCTTTAGCGCCAGCGTCACCTTTGTATTTGGCCGCCACATCTTTCCAGGACGGGCCAACGATTTTCTTGTCAACACCGTGGCAAGCCAGGCAGCCGCTTTTTTTGGCCAGGGCCAGATCAGCCGTTGCTTGGCCGGAAATTAACAGGGCAGCAGCTGCTGCAGGAACTATTAACCATTTTGCTTTCATTTAGGACTTCCTCTTGATTTTTGTATCCAATATTTAGGTAAAACTCACGAAAGAATTTGCAAACGAGACTTTTCTCAAGCGCTAAGTTTAGCGTGATGACAAGGTTTCGCTCCCCCTTTCTCTCTTTTTTCAGAGCAATGTGCGAGGCACATGTTGTCGCCAGTCGCAGCCTTCCTCATTCCAGGTATGCAGCCGCTATTTTTGGACGCCGCTGTAACCTTGGGCGGTTTTTATGCCATTGGCATGGCCTGCTGTCAAGTTCAGCGTAGGTTCAGGAAGTCTGTGAGTGGTAAAGTCTGGAGTGGTAATGCGTGTGTTTCGGGAATGGTTTTCAGGGAACGCCTACCATTTTTTGATGACCCAGGCTGGGATTAACAGAGCTGGGTCGGTGTCATTTTTACGGGTCTCCAGGTTGCCGTCACCATCGCTGTCTACCAGATAATAGGGCGCTCCGTGTTTAGGGGAGACACGGATCGCATAAAGTTGGCCGTTGACCCGTAATTCTTCAACGATGTCGGTTTTGGCATCCTGGATAGTGACTTCGCCGGAAGATTCTGGTTCTTCGGACAGCGCAATGCCGGTAAAAAATAATAGGAACACTATGACCAAGTGGGTGGCAAAAGGAAAAATCAGCTTTGAAAAATGCATAAGGCTTGTCTCTTTGCGACGAGGGCAGGCTTACATTACCCGCGTCAAAAATCCTGATTCAAGAAGGTGGTTAAAAAACATCAATGGTGCCGTGAGACAAAACAACCGATAATCGCCCGCAGCTTTATCACTATTCTATTCTAATCAAGATATGCTCGCACTATGAAAGCAAACAAACAACTGATTCTCGTCGATGGCTCGTCGTATTTGTATCGCGCCTTTCACGCCATGCCCTCGTTGAGCAATTCCCAGGGTCAACCCACAGGTGCGGTGTATGGTGTTATCAATATGCTGCGCCGCTTGCTGAAAGATTTTCAGCCGGAATACATGGCGATGGTATTTGATGCCAAGGGTAAGACTTTCCGTGATGATCTTTACGCCGAATACAAGGCCAATCGCCCCCCCATGCCGGACGAATTGCGTGAACAAATTGCTCCGTTGCACGCCATTGTTGAAGCGATGGGGCTGCCGATGTTGATTGTGGAGGGGGTGGAGGCGGACGACGTGATCGGTACTCTTGCCAGACAAGCCACAGAGATGGGGATGGATTGTCTGGTGTCCACGGGTGACAAGGACATGGCACAGCTGGTCAATCAGCACGTCACACTGATGAATACGATGGATAATTCCACACTGGACCCGCAAGGTGTGGTGGACAAGTTTGGGGTTCCGCCGGAACGTATTGTTGATTACCTCACCTTAATGGGTGACAGCGTGGACAATATTCCCGGCGTGCCCAAGGTCGGTCCCAAGACTGCGGTGAAGTGGCTGACCCAGTACGGCACACTGGACGAGATTATCGCCCGGGCGGGTGAGATTACTGGCAAGGTGGGAGAGAACCTGCGTGATGTACTGGAGCAGTTACCGTTGTCCCACCAATTGGCCACCATTAAATGTGACGTACCGCTGGATGCCGGACCGACTGAACTCAAAGTGCAGGCGGCGGATACGGAGCGCCTGACACAATTATTTGCTGAAATGGAATTTAAAACCTGGTTGTCTGAGCTGTTACCGGGTAAATCCACACAAAGTGTGGATGATCATTCTGCACAGACAACAGGGGAAGAGCGCAGGCCAGCAGTCGATGTGAGTTACGACATTGTGTTGGACGAGCCAGCTTTTGAAGCTTGGCTTAAAAAGCTCCAACAGGCTGAACTGTTTGCTTTCGATACGGAGACCACCAGCCTTGATTACATGCAGGCAAAAATCGTCGGTGTGTCGTTTGCGGTAAAAGCAGGGGAGGCGGCTTACGTGCCTGTGGCTCACCAGATTACCCTGGAGGATGCCGATGCCAGTACACAGCTGGGCCGTGATTTTGTGTTAGAGAAATTACGCCCGTTGCTGGAAGATGCGAACAAGGCCAAGGTTGGGCAAAACCTCAAATACGATATGAGCGTGTTGGCCAATCACGATATTACCCTGCGTGGCGTGGCGTTCGATACCATGCTGGAATCCTACGTGCTGGACAGCACTGCCACGCGCCATGATATGGATTCACTGGCGCTCAAATATCTCAACCGCAACACCATTCATTTTGAAGACGTGGCAGGCAAGGGTGCCAAACAAATCACTTTTGATCAGGTGCCTATCAGTGTCGCTGGCCCATATGCCGCAGAAGATGCGGATGTAACCTTACAATTGCACCAGACATTGTGGCCTCAGCTGGAAAAGGAGCCTCGACTCGTCGAACTGTTTCGGGACATTGAATTGCCTTTATTGACCGTGCTCTCACACATTGAACGTAACGGTGTGTTGATTGATGCCAATATGTTGGCGAAACAGAGTGAAGAACTTGCGCAGCGCATGTTGGAGATTCAAAATGAATCTTATGAGGTGGCGGGTGAAGAATTTAACCTTGCCTCACCCAAACAGATTCAAAAAATTCTTTTTGAGAAACAGGGCTTGCCAGTCCGGAAAAAAACCCCAAAAGGTGCGCCATCCACTGCTGAAGAAGTGTTGGCGGAACTGGCCCATGACTTTCCATTGCCCAAACTGATTCTTGAATACCGGGGCATGAGCAAACTCAAGTCCACATATACCGACAAACTGCCGCAACGCATCGATCCTGGCACAAAGCGGGTGCATACCTCGTATCATCAGGCCGTGGCCAGCACCGGGCGGTTGTCATCATCCGAGCCCAATCTGCAAAATATTCCGGTACGCAGTGCCGAGGGCCGACGCATTCGCCAGGCTTTTATCGCGCCAGCCGGTTTCAGTGTGCTGGCGGCTGACTATTCACAGATAGAGTTGCGCATCATGGCGCATCTTTCCGGTGATGAAGGTTTGCTCAAGGCTTTTGCGGCGGGAGAGGATATTCATCGAGCCACTGCTGCCGAGGTATTTGCTGTGCCGTTACAAGATGTGGATAACGAGCAGCGGCGCAGTGCCAAGGCCATCAACTTTGGGTTGATTTATGGCATGTCAGCTTTTGGGCTGGCACGACAACTGGACATTACGCGCGGCGATGCTCAGGAATATGTTGATCTTTATTTTGAACGTTATCCCGGCGTGAAAAAATTTATGGATGATACCCGCGAACAGGCGCGTGAGCAGGGTTATGTGGAGACGGTGTTGGGTCGTCGTTTGTATCTGCCGGATATTAATCATCGCAACGGTCAGCGTCGTCAATATGCCGAGCGCACGGCCATTAATGCACCCATGCAGGGTACAGCTGCGGACATTATTAAACGCGCGATGATTGTGGTGGATAGCTGGATTGAATCTGCCGGGCTGGATATTAAGTTGATCATGCAGGTGCATGATGAGTTGGTATTTGAAATTCGGGATGAACACATCGAGGCCGCAAAAATTGAAATCAACCGGTTGATGACCGGAGCGGCTGAACTCAAGGTGCCGTTAGTCGTGGATATAGGCATAGGCAGCAACTGGGATGAAGCGCATTAGAAAGGGTTAACATTTTCCTGTTCCTGCAATGTGAATTAAGGGCTAAAACCCCTCCTGTTTTCATGCATGTGCTGGCTGGACCTGGCTAATGAAAACCCAACGCAAAGGCGCAAAGAGGCAGAGAACGCAGAGAGAGATTCACAGTATTGGAAATTCAGGTGTTTGCGAGAACCTGCGTGCAAATAAAACCAAAACCTCAATCGCTCCAGATATATATCTTTGGCCCGTTGTCCTCTTAACCCTTTGCGCTCTCTGCGTCTTCGCGCCTTTGCGTTAGATTTTATGACGCTGTGATTCGGGGGCGAGGAACAACTTGTTCCACTGAATGTAAACCAATGATGTTATCGGTTGAATATTTTTAGTGCTTAATTCACATAACCGTGTCAAACAAAATATTTTTGTGGGGGTGTGCAACTTTTTATGGTCCTGCCCGTCTTAGTGTATGAGCAGGCGCGATGCCTGCTCCCCGCTTCCCTCCCTAGCGGGTTTAAGCCCGGCGTCCCCAACGCCGGGTGCTTTTAGCCCCGGAGGCTGTCCCGATGATCGGGTGCCACCGGGGATTTTTTATCATCATTTTTTATCATCAAAGTCCAGCCAGCGATCCAGCACAGCATAGGTTTCGGTTAATCCTGTGCCTTTAAGTGCGGAAAATAATTGTACACTGCACAGATCGTCAGGCGCATGCGCTGTGAGTTCCCGCTGTACCTGCATCAGGGTATTTTGCGCTGCGCCGCGTTTCAGTTTGTCCGCTTTGGTCAGCAGCACATGTACGGGCATGCCCACTTGCCAGCACCAGTCCAGTAGCTGTTGATCCACTTCTTTGAGTGGGTGGCGCACATCCATGAGCAAAATCAGTCCGCGTAGCGATTGGCGCTCGGAAAGATAGGCTTCCATGGTTTGCTGCCAGCGACGTTTGATTTCTTCGGCCACTTTGGCGTAACCGTAACCGGGTAAATCCACCAGATGGCGTTGCCCGTCCAGTTGAAAAAGATTAATCAGCTGGGTGCGTCCTGGTGTTTTACTGGTTCGGGCTAGCGATTTTTGTTCGCATAAGCGGTTGATTGCACTGGATTTTCCTGCATTTGAGCGGCCTGCGAAAGCGACCTCAGGGCCACACTCCTGCGGCAGTTGGTTGAGCCGGGCAGCGCTGATGATGAAGCTGGCGGTGCGATAACGGATTGCTGGATTCGTTTTTTGAAAGTCAGGAGAGGCCACGGTGTGTTTGTCCAATTTAGAGAATGTATTGCCAAGTATCTAAAACCTATTGGCATTTTTGTGCCAGCTGCAATAGTCTAGACTGCTGGTATGTCAGGCACGGAACGCTGGAACGGGACTTTATCAAACGCAAACTCGTATGGGAACGCTGATGGCCACAAGTACAACCAATACAACTACAATCACGCAAGTGAGATACACGACGCCTAAAAGGCGTGTGTTTACACTGATGACCAGTCTGGCTATGAGTATTGTTATCGCGCCGATGGGAATAGGCAATGCATATGCGGCAGGCAGCGTTAAGGAGGGGAGTGCCAAAGCGCGGGCTTGTCAGGTCTGTCATGGCAAGGGCGGAAAAAGCACCAAAGAAGCCTATCCTATTCTGGCCGGTCAGCATGCAGCTTATCTTCGCAAACAATTACAGGCTTTTCGGGCAGGTACCCGTAAAGATCCTATTATGAATGGCATGGCCATCGAGCTTAGTGATCAGGATATCGAAGATCTTGCTGCTTTTTTTAGTAGCGTCGAGTAATCCGCTGGCCGGGTCTTACCACTGGTGTGTCGGGTATAACCGGCTACACTTAGGCTTTTTGGGGAAGCCCTCCTAACCTTCGGAGACCTGCAATATGATGTCGAGATGCCTTGTTTTTTGTCTGTTGATCAGTATACCGATATGTACTTATTCTTCAGAGAGTGCGCACCAACGGCCCGGAGGTAATGTCAGCGAGGGACAGGTTAAATCAGCCGCCTGCCAAGGGTGTCACGGACTGGATGGTAACAGTTTCAGCCCGGACTGGCCGAATCTTGCCAGCCAGAATGCCCGTTACTTGTCCAGGCAGATTCGCGATTTTCAGTCGGGTGCCCGCCAGGACCCCACCATGCAGAGCATGGTGACGGAGCTGGTTGAGCAGGACATCATGGATATTGCAGCCTATTTCGCGACACAAAAGGTGCAGGCTGATGCCGCATCGAATTCTGCGGCAGGCAGAAGGCTTTATATGGGTGGCAATCGTTACACGCATCTGCCGGCCTGTGCCGGTTGCCACGGACCCAATGGCACAGGTAATGGACCAGGGGGGATTCCTGGCCTTGCAGGTCAAAAGCCGGGTTATGTGATCAAGACCCTGCGGGATTTTAAAACCGGTATACGCAACAACGACCGCAATCAGATCATGCAGGATATCGCAGTAAAAATGACAGAGAAAGAAATGGAAGTGGTGGCGCAGTTTCTCGCCGGTATGGGGGCTGAGGCACCCGATACCGACGAGTAGCTTTTATTTGCGTTGCTTATTTTCGGCCTGGGGCATAAAAATAGCTGTTAAAGGTGGAGACGTCCTGACTCACCTGGCGGAACAGGTGATCGAGGCTGACGATGGCGTGTTCCAGCAGATTCACTGCGATGTACGGGTGCTCCACGCGCAGCCGTTTGTACATGGCCCGACTCAGTTTTAGCAGGCGGGTACCATTAATCAGCGCCTTTGCCCGTACCGAACGCGGATTACGGTCAAAAAAGGACATTTCGCCCATTAATTCGCCGGACTTGATGTGTCCCACCTGACTTTCGGCCTTGTCACCTGCATACAGCGCCGTTTCACCCGCGATAACGAAATACAATGCCTCACCCACGTCGCCGATCTCGGCGATGACATCACCTTTGTTAAAGGTGACCAGCTCCGTGTAATCAATCAGTGTGGTGACTTCCTTGATCGTCAGTGATTCACACAGGTACTGCTGATTTAAAAATTGCGTCAGATCGATCTTTTCGGAGACCATGGGGTCATACTCCTTGCTTGAGGTCGGTTGTGTTGAGTGATCAAAATTGAGCCAGTTTGTTCGGGCTCACAAAAACAAGGCCATAGCATAAACCCTAAACGATAATCTGCGCCAGTGAAGAGGCGATCTGTTTTATTGCGTTCATTCAGCGATTTGGATAGGCTCACGCACAGCCATATTGCGGTTCGCAGGCAATACTCAATAATAAAATGACGAGGTTAATCTCCATGAAAAAACTCACTCCCCTGTTTGCAGTCTTTGCCATGGTTGCTGTACTGGGTTTCACCAGTGCTGGCAATGTGATGGCAGCCAAAGAATATGAAATGATCAATCCGCCACAGCCGACCACCAGTGGAGACAAAATTGAGGTAGTGGAATTGTTCTGGTACGGCTGCCCTCATTGCTTTACGTTAGAACCCTATGTGGAACGCTGGTTGAAACGCAAGCCTGAAAACGTCAAATTTGTGCGCATGCCCGGCATGTTCCGCCCCAGCTGGGAAATTCACGGCCGAGCCTATTACACGGCGGAAGTCCTCGGTGTGGTGGATAAGGTGCATAAGCCCATGTTTGAAGCCATTCACGAGCAAAAACGCAGTCTGAGTGACGAAGCTTCCATCATGGCTTTGTTCAAGGCAAATGGCGTGAGTGAGAAGGATTTCAAACGGGTATTCCGTTCCTTTGCGGTGGAAACCAGACTGCGTCGTGCCAAAGACATGGGGCAGCGTTACGGTGTCCGTGGTGTACCGGCCCTCATCGTTAATGGTAAATACCGCACCGGTGCGACGAAATCCGGTGGTAATGCCAAAGTCTTCAAGGTGGTGAACGAGCTGGTCAAAATGGAAAGCAAATGATTCTGTACCGGGCTGAGTGCGGTCGCATTATGATGGCGATTGCACCGCCTTGTTTGGAGCATCATGTGCCATGAAAGCCGCAGAACTCTTCGTCCGTTGCTTGGAAAACGAAGGTGTTGAATACATCTTTGGTATTCCCGGCGAGGAAAATCTCGACGTGATGGATGCTCTGCTGGATTCCAATATCCAGTTCATCACCACACGTCACGAACAGGGTGCGGCCTTCATGGCTGACGTTTATGGTCGTCTCACTGGGCGTGCCGGGGTATGCATGGCCACTCTGGGTCCGGGTGCGACGAATTTGATTACCGGTGTTGCCGATGCCAACATGGATCATGCACCACTGGTGGCCATTGCTGGCCAGGCCGATACTCACCGCCTGCACAAGGAATCTCATCAGGTGCTGGATCTGGAGCAACTGTTTCGCAGTTTCACCAAATACAGCTCGCGCATTCTTGCGCCGGACATTATCACCGAAGTGACACGCAAGGCCTTCAAGGTGGCGCAAACGGAAAAAACCGGTGCCTGTTTTATAGAATTTCCCGAAAACATTGCGTCGATGCACATCGACGATACACCGTTGCGCGTCAAGCACGCCAGTATGCCCGAGCCTCCGGCAAATCGCGTGGCTTACGCCGCCGAGGTGATTTCCAATGCCCGCGAGCCCATTATCCTTGCCGGTAATGGTGTGGTACGTGCTGGAGCCTGGCAGCAACTGGCAGATTTTGCACAACGAATGAATATCCCGGTTACCAACACCTTTATGGCCAAAGGCGTGTTGCCATTCCGGCATGCCATGGCATTGGGCAGTGCGGGGCTGCAATCACAGGATTACGTCAATTTTGGTTTTGAGCAGGCCGACGCGATTATCTGCGTGGGTTACGATCTGGTGGAATACCACCCACGCCTGTGGCACCCCACCCGTGACCGCACCATCGTACACATCGACAGCTCACCCGCAGAAGTGGATGCTCATTATCCTGTTTGCGTTGGTGTGGTAGGGGATATCAAACATTCGCTGGACCGCATCGCCGGACAGGCCACGCCCCATGAAGGCCACAAACTGCGGCCGCTGCGCGAGGCGTTGATCAAGGAAATGAATCAACATCGCGACGATGAAAGCTTCCCGCTCAAGCCGCAAAAAATCATCTGGGACTTGCGCACTGCCCTGGATCTGGAAGATACGGTGATTTGCGACGTGGGCGCACACAAAATGTGGATGGCACGCATGTTTCGCTGTGAACACCCCAATACCTGCCTGATCTCCAACGGCTTTGCCAGCATGGGTATTGCCGTGCCCGGTGCCTTGGCCGCACGTCTGGCCCAACCACAACGCAAAGTGGTGGCGGTGACTGGTGACGGGGGGTTTTTGATGAATGTTCAAGAAATCGAGACTGCCGTCCGCTTAAAAATAGCCATGGTAGTGTTAATCTGGAACGACTCGGGTTACGGTCTTATCGAATGGAAACAAATGAACCAGTTCGGAAGACCATCCAATGTGGAATTTGGCAACCCGGATTTCGTACAATTGGCCGAATCCTTTGGTGCCAGGGGTTACCGTGTTGAGGTGGCCGAACAATTACTGCCGACGCTGAAGCAAGCATTGGCAGACGATGCCGTCAGTATTATCGACTGCCCGGTGGATTATCGCGAAAACCTGCGTCTTACCGAAACCCTGGGTGAGATGATTATTCATCTGTGAATTATTAATACCCAATAATCAAATCTAACAGCCATAATCAAGACAGCAGCCTCAACTGACGACACATAATATATGCATACTGTACCTATTCCTGATCCTTTTGAAACTGTCAGCCCAGGCACTCGGTTGAAGTTGTTGAGTTACAATATTCAAGTGGGCATTGCGGCCAAACGTTATCGGGATTACGTGACCGACAGCTGGAAGCATGTGTTGCCTCATGCACAAATTTACGACAACCTGGGCCGTATCGCACGTGCCATCAGTGATTTTGACATTGTAGCTTTGCAGGAAGTGGACGCAGGCAGTTTGCGTTCCAGCTTTATCAATCAGACTGAATACCTTGCCAACCGGGCTGACTTTCCCTTTTGGCATCACCAAACCAACCGTAACTTTGGCAAAATCGCTGCCCACAGCAATGGCTTGTTGAGCCGTTACCGGCCCACGCAGATACACGAGCACAAGCTCCCAGGTTTACTGCCCGGTCGAGGCGTGATGGTGGTGCGCTACGGCCATCAGGACAACCCGCTGGTGTTACTCATTATGCACATGGCCCTGGGTAAGCGTGCTCGGCAACGGCAGTTTGAGTATGTCACACGTATCGTCAATCAATACCAGCATGTCGTTGTGATGGGTGATCTCAACTGTCAGCCGGACAGTAACGAAATGCAATTCCTGATTTCCGCCACAGATTTGTGTGAACCCTGCCACGGCCTGAAAACTTTTCCCAGCTGGCGGCCTGCACGCACCCTTGATCACATTCTTACCTCCTCAAGCCTGCATGTGCATGATGTACATGTCATGCAACACCTGCTTTCTGACCATTTACCTATCGCCATGGAAATCACTTTGCCAGACGAGTTCCACATAGCCGCCTGAACCAAACCGAAGAAAAGTGCCTATGGATGAAGAAAACTGGAAACAAAAATATCTAGCGAGTCTGGATAATCTCGAAAAACAGGAAAATAAATGGCAGGCCACCGAAGTCTTGCTCAAACAGGGGCTCACTCGCGTCGCCCTGGCCGCACAAGGGCTGAATGCTTCACTGGATGACGACCTCGCGTTGCTGCGTAAAACCCTGCGCAAAGACATCGATTTGCAACAGCTCGAAAATGTGGTTAGTGATCTGACTCAGTCCGTCAAACGACTGGACGAACACCGGGGCGATAAAGATGCTGCTCATAGCCCGCAGGAGCTGCTGACTCATTGGCTGGACAGCTTGTCGTTTCCCGCCCCGCTCAATGCGCGTATCAAAGTTCTGCGTCAGAAGATTGATGCCACGCACAATCTCGACAACATGGAGGCACCTCTGCGCGAATTGTCGGAACTGGTCAACGAAGCGCTGCAACATGAAAATGCTGTTTCGCAACACGTTACGCAAAACAATAAACGGCAGGAAAAACCAAGCAGTGGTTTTTTCAGCCGCTTGTTCGGCAGTGATACCCGCAACGCAACCAGCGAACAGGCACAAGCTCACGTTGCAACGGACAAACCCGCAGCGCCTCAAATCAACGAATTCTGTATTCAATTACTGGACACACTAAGCCTGCCCGTAGAACTTACCGATCAGGTGGAAAACCTCAAAGACCGATTCGGCGAAGGTCTTTCCGACCACTCGGTTGCGCCCGCACTGACCGCCATTGCCAACCTCATTTCTGCCATGCGCCGACAAATGGAAGAGGAAAAAAAAGAGTTACAGACTTTTTTGCACCAGCTTGGCGACAACCTCAAAGAGATAGACCAAAATCTTTCCGGGGCACAAAACTCGCACAAAGCATCCATGGACAGCGGTCGTGAATTTGATGCCGTAGTACATGCCCATGTACAGGACATTCAAAGCAAAGTAGAAGCTGCACCGGAATCCAGCCAGCTCAAACAACAGATTCAGGGTCGGCTTGACGCCATTCGCAAACATTTTGAGCAATATCGTGAAACAGAAGAAACACGCCAACAGCAATTAGAGATTCAACTGGCACACCTCAACAGCCGTGTACACGGCATGGAAAATGAGGGTGAAAAATTACGTCAGCGCTTGCAGGAAAAACACGAACAAGCCGTGCGTGATCCACTCACTGGCCTGCATAATCGTCTCGCTTATGACGAAAGAGTCATGCAGGAATTCGCCCGCTGGAAACGTTATGGGCAATCCATGGTACTGATGATGATCGATGTTGATCATTTTAAACATGTCAACGACACTTACGGTCACAAAGCCGGTGACAAAGCATTGGTATTAATTGCCGACCAGCTGCGTAACCATTTGCGTGAAAGTGATTTTCTCGCCCGTTTCGGAGGTGAAGAGTTTGTTGTGTTGATGCCGGAAACCGATATTGCGTCCGCCGTGGTTGCCGCCGAAAAATTACGTGCTGCTGTTGAGAAGTGCCAGTTTCATTATCAAAATACACAAATCAGCATCACCTTTTCTGCCGGGCTTGCCCAACTGCGCAAAAACGACAACCCCGAAAGCTTGTTTCAGCGTGCTGACAAAGCCATGTATTGCGCCAAAGAAGCCGGACGTAATCAATGCCTGATTGAAACGTCTTCCTGACGATTATTAACATGGCACACAAATCCACACCCGATTCCAAAACCCGCAGCGAAAAAAAGATTCGCATCGACAAATGGTTGTGGGCCGCACGTTTTTACAAAACCCGGT
This sequence comes from Gammaproteobacteria bacterium, assembly GCA_015487095.1. Classification (GTDB taxonomy): domain Bacteria; phylum Pseudomonadota; class Gammaproteobacteria; order SZUA-152; family SZUA-152; genus SZUA-152. The sequence goes on from WFQM01000262.1 coordinate 20,306, forward strand.
CACTTGCCAGCGAAGCGATTAAAGGCGGCAAAGTTAGCGTTAACAGTCATCGAGCCAAACCCAGCCGGGAAGTGGCTCTGGGTGATACATTCGTCCTTCGGCAGGGTTTTGACGAAAAGACTGTCATTGTGCAGGCACTTTCTGACAAGCGTGGTCCAGCCGTTGTAGCGCAACAGCTTTATCAGGAGACGGAAGACAGTATTCAGAAACGTGAAAAAGAAAAAGAACTGCGCAAGCTCGCTGCGGTGCAGCGACCACATGGGGAAGGGCGGCCGACCAAACGTTTGCGGCGACAGATACACCGGTTTACGCGGTCGGAATCATGACGGAGAGTGGGGTTTGTGATCTGCCGAGCAGGAGACAAAAAAACATATCCGCCCCTGCATGATAGGTAAATTCTGTTAAATTAGTCTCAGATATGTGTAAGTTTTTTCGGTTTTTATTCCCCGCCGCTTGCGGTGTAAAGTTTGGAAAAACTCAGGGTATAAACATACGAATGAAAATATTGGCGGCACTACACCGGGCATAAATGACGGTACGATTGCAGCCATTGCTCTAACTGCTAACAGAGCATCGTCGGGATAGGCTAGCGCCTGACGCATCACGGTGAAATAACACAGACAACAAACCAGAAAGCCTCATGCGCTTACACAACATCGTCGTCAAAGACATTTTCGGCCACCTCTACCGGCTACACCTCCCGCACGAAGCCCCGATTCACCGACGTGTTGAACCCA
>WFQM01000263.1 GCA_015487095.1 Gammaproteobacteria bacterium
GCTCCAATTTCAGTGATTCCTTTCACACGCTACAGACCTCCCGGGGTAAGGCACTTAACTTTCCTCGCGTAGACGCCCAATTTATAAAACGTATCCCGTTTGCAGATGGAGGGCTTCGCGGTCACGGACCCAAACGCTTCGCGGGGCCGGCTCTGGCCGCTCGCCCCGAATACGTCACACCTCATATTGAGTTCTTGTTCATCGCCCCGCGATTTCGCGTTGGGCTTCCTCCAGACCCTGCCTCGCGGCAACGCCCTTGCCCTTTCGCTAACCTTCGGCTCTGCGAATACCTGAATAAGAGGACTTTCACCTCTCCAGTTAAATGCCATGCCCGGCACACACGGATGTTGAGGCTGAGCTGAACCGGCAAAAAGTACAGCGTCAATGAAAAACCCACCGACGAGATAAACATACCTGCTAAACACCCCTGGCCGGGTTGTTTTCTCAAAAATTCCATTCAGGTTACCAACATTTGTTTAGGGTCTGCTGGATTAAACCTAAATTAAAAGTACACAATCACTTGTCTGAAATAATAGTTGCGCTATAGTGCAACTATGCATCTGGCGCGAATCCCATCTGACACTGTTTTTCAGGCTCTGGCCGATGAAACCCGGCTGCGTATCATCCATTTGTTGGTGGAGACCGGCGAGGAATCCTGTTTGTGTGAGCTGGTGGACAGCTTGCTGGAGCCGTCTTACAAACTTTCACGTCATCTGAAAATCCTGCGTCAGGCGGGGTTGCTGACATCACAGAAAGAAGGACGCTGGGTTTATCACCGTATGCTTGAAGAGCCTTCTTACATAATGCGTTTATACGATGTGGTGCGTGCCTTGCCCGATGCGGATGGTATTTACGCCGCCGATCTCGCGCGGTTCCGTGAGCGCCTGTGCCTGCGCGATGGAGGCCGTTGTCTCGTGGGTATCCAGAGCGAGGAATTTCGTGCGGAGGCGGTCGACTGATGGCCTGCCCAGATTGTGCAACCGTGGCCACCGGTGGCACCATGCCGCCACCCTGGCGCAATCCACAGGTGGTGACATCGGCCTTATCCGGGCTGTTGTTGCTGGTGGGTTTCGTGGGCGGCAAGCTGGGCCTGCCAGCACCGGTGGCGACGGCCCTTTATATCCTCGCCGTGATTATCGGCGGCTGGTATTTCGGCCGCGAGGCCATCACGGAGCTGGTGCGCGAACGTGAAATTGGCATTGAGCTGTTGATGAGCGTGGCGGCCGTGGTGGCCGGGCTTATGGGGCAGTGGGCCGAGGCCGCCATGCTGGTATTTCTCTACTCCATCTCCGAGGCCGCCGAAGGCTATACCGAGGAGCGCACGCGCAACGCCATTCGCGCCCTCATGGATCTGGCGCCGAAGACCGCCCTGGCGCGGCGCGATGGACAGGAAGTGCGCATTCCTGTCGAGGAATTGCGGGTGGGCGATGTGTTCATCGTCTATCCCGGCGAGGCGGTGGCCACCGATGGCGAGATCATCGACGGCCGCTCCAGCCTCAACGAAGCGCCGGTCACCGGGGAGTCCGTGCCGGTGGAAAAGACCCTTGGCGACACGGTGTTCGCCGCCACCCTCAATGGCGAGGGTGCGCTGACTGTGCGCGCTACCAAGACAACGGCAGACAACACCCTGGCGCGCATCATCCAGCTGGTGGAGAAGGCCCAGGCCAGCAAGGGCAAAAGCCAGCGTTTCATCGAACGTTTCGGCCACCGCTACAGTCCGGTGGTGCTGCTGGTGGGCATCCTGCTCGCCGTCGTGCCTGGCCTGCTGGGCATGGGCTGGGAGGAGTGGCTGACCCGCGCCACTGTGTTCATCGTCGCCGCCGCCCCCTGTGCGCTGGTGATCTCTATTCCCATCACCCTGGTGGCGGCCATCGGCACCGCCGGGCGCAACGGCATCCTCATCAAGGGGGGTGTGCATCTGGAGAATCTGGCCAGGGTGCGCGTGGTGGCGCTGGACAAGACCGGCACCCTGACCCTGGGCCGCCCGCAGGTCACGGACATCGTGCCCTTGAACGGCCACGGCGAACGCGACATTCTCACCTCAGCCGCAGCGCTGGAACGGCGCTCTCAGCATCCCCTGGCCCGGGCCGTGCTTGAGCGGGCGGAAAATGATGGCATTGAGCCGCAGGAAGCCACGGATTTCACCACCCTCACCGGTGCAGGTGCCCAAGGCCGGGTTGGCTACGAAATGCTTTATGTTGGCAGCCCCCACTTGTTTTCCGAGCTCGGGGCAGACTTCGACGGCGCGCAGCCGCGCATCGAGGCCTTGCAGCGCGAAGGCAAAACCGTGGTGCTGGTGGGCACGGAAATGGCTTTGCATGGTCTTATCGCTATTGCCGACCCTCTGCGTCCCGAAGCCCGCGAGGCTATTGCCGGTCTCAAACGCGCGGGCATCCACAAAGTCATCATGCTGACCGGTGATAATCGTCTGGCCGCCGAGGCCATCGCCCGGCAGGCCGGCATCGACAAGGTTTTCGCCGAACTCAAACCGGAGGACAAGACACTTAAGGTGGAAGTGTTAACGAAACAGTATGGTCAGGTGGCCATGGTGGGCGACGGTGTCAACGACGCCCCGGCCCTGGCTGCCGCCCACGTCGGCATCGCTATGGGCGCGGCCGGTACCGATGTGGCGCTGGAAACGGCGGACGTGGCGCTGATGGGCGACGACCTGTCGAGGTTGCCTTATCTGATTCGCTTCAGCCGTCGTAACTGGAGTATTATCCGCCAGAACCTGGCCCTGTCTGTGCTGGTGATTGGTAGCCTGATCGTCGGTGCGGTGAGCGGGGTGTTTTCACTGCCGATGGCGGTCATTGCTCACGAAGTGAGCGAGTTTGTGGTCATCGCTAGTGGTTTGAGAATGTTGAGGAGTCAGACAGGGGCTTAGGGCCTTTTATTGCTATGCGTCGAATTATCACCCAACTGCTGATTCTCGCCATGCTTGCTACCAACGTGGCATGGGCAGGTGACAACTGTTTTGCCACATCTGTCAGCGACACAGTCGTGCTGGCGCAGATCGATGTCGAGCAGGACAGTGGCGCATGTGAGGATCTGTGCGTCGGCTGGTTGCACCTGCATTCCATTACCCCGGAAACCGGGCATGCCGATTTTCCATCCGCCGGTCAGGCTGTCGCCTGGTCGGATATGATTTTCGATTCCCGCGATCAGGAACCCCCTCTTCGACCTCCCCAGATCTAAGTACCTGCCCGGGACGACGTTGTCCCCCCGTTGTTTGTAAAGCGTGTTCAATGCACGACTATTTTTGGCAAGGACTTATCCATGAAAAACCGATTATTTCTATCCGCAGCCGTACTCGGCTGTCTGTTGCTGTTGAGCCTCAATGGTGCCAACGCTGCACCTCAACCCGCCTTGGCAGGCTGGGTTGGTACTGTGCTCGACACGAATCCACGCGCTCGGGCGGCGCAGTCCGCACTGGACGCGGCCCAGGCACGTGAACGGGCTGCCGACCAGCCGCTCTACAACCCGGAGCTGGGCGTCGAATACGAAGACGCCAGCGATGTCACCAAGACCCTGGGGTTAAGTCAGGCCATCGACTTTAGCGACAAGCGAGGCGCCCGCACACGTGTTGCGAGCCTGGAACGTGAACGCATGGCCGCCGAACTGGCGGGGGTGCGGCAGGAGCTGGCGGCAGAATTGCTGGCGGCGCTGGCGGATTATCACACGACGCATGAATTGCTCACCCTGGCCGAACAGCGCCGCGCCTTGATGCAGCGCTTTCTGGCGCTGACCGAACAACGTCGTCAAGCCGGTGATCTGGGGCAGGTGGAACTGGACCTGGCCAGATTGGCCGCCACCGAGTCCAGTCTGCAATGGGCACGTTTGCGAGGCATGCAGGCTCAGGCCGAGCAGGCTCTGCTGGCCATTGCTGACAGAGACGGGACGGGTTGGCCGGTGTTGCCGGCCATCCCCGATCTCGCCCGGCTCGACGATGCACAGCTCGATGGCTTGCTGGAGCAACTGCCGGCAATACGTGCCGCCCGTGCGCAAATGGCCATGGCCCGCGCAGCGGTTGAAGTTTCCCTTCGCCAGCGCCGCGCCGACCCCACTCTCGGCCTGCGTGGTGGCCGCGAGGGTGAGGAAAATCTGCTGGGCCTGAGCTTCTCCATTCCGTTGAATCTGCGCAATACCTTCACCGCCGAGGTGGACGTGGCCAACGCCGACGCCATCCAGATTGAGCAGGATGCGCAGGATCGTTATCGGCGCAGTCGCGCCCGGCTGGTGGCTACGGCGCAGCGTTTTGAAATAGGCCGCACGGCCTGGGATGACTGGCTGCAAACCGGGCAGAGCAGCCTGGAGAGTCAGACCCAGTTGCTGGAACGCCTGTGGCGTGCCGGTGAGCTCAGTACTTCCGATTATCTGGTGCAACTCAAGCAGACACTGGACACCCGCACCGCCGCCGTCGAGCTGCGCGGCAGCCTGTGGCAGGCGTGGTTCGAATGGCTTGCCGCCAGTGGCAAAACAGAATTCTGGTTGGGGCTGAAGCCATGACCTCATCCCCGACTAAATCCCTGGAGAAAAATATGATGAACACATTACTTAATCGCTTCCTGATTCTCGGCCTGCTGATCAGTCTGCCGGTCTTTGCCGAGGAAGAGCACGAAGAGGAAGAGGGCGGCATCCCGCCCATGAGTGTCGAGCAGCGCGAGGCCCTGGGGATTCGCACCCAGGTGGTGGGCACGCATCTGATGGCAGAAGAGCTGACCGCTCCCGGCGAAGTGACGGTGAACCGCTACCGCACCGCCGAGGTGACACCGCGCATCAGCGCACAGATTACCCGGCGCCATGCGCGCATGGGGCAGCAGGTCAAAAAAGGCCAGAAGCTGGTCACGCTCTCCAGCGTCGCCATGGCCGAGGCCCAGGGACAGTTGCTGATTGCCGATCGTGAATGGCGTCGGGTGCAGAAGCTGGGCCGCAAGGTGGTGTCGGAGAAACGCTACGTGGAGACCCAGGTCTCCCGCCAGCAGGCCTACGCAAAAGTACTGGCCTTTGGCATGACCGAATCCCAGGCCAAAGCCCTGCTGAAACAGGGTGATGTGTCCAAAGCCACGGGCACCTTCGACCTGCTCAGTTCGCAGGCGGGCACGGTGTTGAGTGACAATTTCGTCATCGGCCGGGTGGTGGAACCGGGGCAGGTGCTGATGGAAATCAGTGATGAATCGCGCCTTTGGGTGGAGGCGCAGCTGGCCGCAGAGGTGGCCAGCCGCATTGCGGTGGGTAGCACCGTGCGGGTCAGCAGTGATGAACGCCGCTGGGTGAAGGGTAAGGTGATACAGATCCACCGTCTGGTGGACGACACCACCCGCACCCTGGCGGTGCGCATCGAACTGGATTCCGGCAACGCCGGTCTGCGCCCCGGCCAGTTTGTGAAGAGCGCCATTCAGATTGCGCCGGGGGCAGCCGTGGTGGCGGTACCCCGGGAGGCGGTGCTGTTGTTGCAGGGCGATTATGTGGTGTTCAAGCCAGTGGGCGAGGAAGTCCACGCCGTGCCGGTGGAACGCGGGGCAACGCGGGGCAACTGGACCGAAATAAAGGCAGGTCTGGCGGTGGGTGACGAGATCGTGACTCAGGGCGCTTACGTGCTCAAGTCGCTGTTACTGAAATCTCAGATCGGCGACTCGGATTAAGGGGGCGAGACAATGTTAAATAATCTGGTTGAAGCATCCTTACGCTATAAATTTCTGGTGATCGTGGCCTTCGCCGTGGTGGCCTTTCTCGGCTGGCGGGCGGTAACCACGGTGCCCATCGACGCCTTTCCCGACGTCACCCCGGTGCAGGTGAACATCTACACCGAGGCGGCGGGTCTGGCGGCCGAAGATGTGGAAGAGCTGCTGACTTTTCCGGTGGAATCGGGCATGGCAGGTCTGCCCGGCGTGCAGCAGATCCGCTCGGTGAGTCTGTTCGGGCTGTCCTATGTCTCGGTGTATTTTTCTGATGATCTCGATATCTACTTTGCCCGACGGCTGGTAATGGAGCGTTTGCAGGAAGTGGGGGATCGTTTGCCGGAGGGTTACGGTAAGCCCGAGATGGGGCCCAATACCTCCGGTCTGGGCCAGGTTTTCTGGTACACCGTGGAGCGCGCCGACAAGGCTCTGGCCGAGAGTCAATATGAAGCAAAAGGGCAACCGGCCATCAGCAATATGGATCTGCGCAGCCTTCAGGACTGGCAGGTGCGGCTGATGCTGCGCACCGCACCCGGGGTGGACGACGTGATGTCCTGGGGTGGCGAGGAACGGCAGTTTCAGGTGGTGATCGATCCGCTGAAGCTGATCGAATACGACCTCACCTTCCGTGAGGTGATGGAGCTGATCGAGCGTAACAACGGTCAGGTGGGTGGTCAGTACATCAATCAGGGCTCTGAGCAGTATCTGGTACGTGGTCTGGGGCTGGTGGCGGATGAAACCGACATCGGCAACATCGTGGTCAAGGTGGAAGATGGCATCCCGGTCTATCTTCGCAATGTGGCGACCATCAGCCAGCAACCCGCGCTGCGCTTTGGTGCCGTGACCCGTGACGGTGAGGAAGTGGTGCTGGGCATGGCTCTGGCGCGCATCGGCGAAAACGCCAAAAACGTCGTCGATGCGGTGAAGGAGAAATTCGCCGTGGTCGAGTCTGCCTTGCCGGAAGGCGTGGCCCTGCGGCCGGTCTATGATCGCACCGACCTGGTGGACAAGGCCATGAGTACTGCGGTGATGGCGCTGGTGGAAGGCTCTATTTTGGTGGCCATCGTGCTATTTCTGTTTCTCGGTGAGATTCGTTCAGCCATCGTGGTGATTTCCGCTTTGCCGCTTGCCATGCTGATCGCCTTTATTTTCATGGGCGAGATGGGGCTGACGGCGAATCTCATGTCGCTGGCGGGGCTGGCAATCGGTATCGGCATGATGGTGGATGGTGCCATCGTGATGACGGAAAATGCCTTCCGCATCATGTCCGAGTGGCGGAAAAAAGGTGAAAAGGTCAACCGCAGCGCGGCGGTGTTGGTGGCGGCTAAGGAGGTGGCAAACCCTATCACCTTCGCCATCATTATCATTATCGTGGTGTTCCTGCCGTTGTTCAGCCTGGAAGGCCTGGAGGGCAAGCTGTTCAAGCCCATGGCCTTCAATATCAGTTTCGCCATGGCCGGTTCCCTGCTGCTGACGCTGACCATTATCCCGGTACTGGCGGCGCTGATTCTGAAGCCCAAGGAAGAGCGTGACACGATGCTGGTGCGCTGGCTCAAGCGCGCCTACCTGCCTACTTTAGCCTGGTCGCTGGCGCACAAGCGCACGGTGATGGGGGGCGCCGTGGCACTGCTGGTGGGCAGCCTGGCCTTATTCCCGCTACTGGGTAAGGAGTTCATGCCGCAGTTGCAGGAGGGCTCCATCATGTGGCGCGTGGTGTCCATCCCATCGACCTCGCTGGAGCAGTCCATCGAGATCTCCAAGGATGTCTCGCGGGTGCTCACCGCCTTCCCCGAGGTGAAGACCACGGTCGCCATGATCGGCCGCGCCGAGAAGGGGGAGACCGCCGACGTCAACTACATGGAAATCTACACCGAGCTGAATCCCCACGAGGAATGGCCCGTGGACCGGGAGATGGCGTCACTGGCGGACGAGATGCGGGAGAAACTGGAAGAGGCCGTGCCGACGTCGGTGATCAGCTTCACCCAGCCTATCCAGATGCGTGTAGAGGAATTAATCTCTGGTGTGCGAGCGACCCTCGCGGCCAAGCTTTACGGGCCGGACCTGGAAGGACTCGACCGCATCAGCCAACAGGTGAAGAATGCCATCAGCCAGGTGGACGGTGTGGCAGACCTGTCGCTGGAGGCCAATCTGGGCAAGCCGCAGATTCGTATTCGTGTCAATCGTGAGCAACTGGCTCGCTACGGTATGAATGCCGATGAAGTGCTGGATGTGGTGCGTGTCGGCATTGGCAACGAGCCGGTCTCCAGCCTCATCGACGGCATCAAGCGTTTCGACATCACCGTGCGTCTTAGTGATGATGCCAAGCAGTCAGTGGATGCGATTCGCAATATTCCCCTGCGCAGCAGTAATGGCGCGATTGTGCCACTGCACAAGGTGGCCGACGTGTCGGTGAAAGAGGGTTATTCCTTCATCCGCCGTGAGCAATTGCAGCGTTATGCGGTCATCCAGATGGATGTGCGTGGCCGCGACGTCGATAGCTTCGTGCAGGATGCCGAGGCGGCCATCGAGTCGCAGGTAGAGCTTCCGCCGGGCTATTGGATCGAGTGGGGCGGCGCGTTTGAAAATCAGCAGCGGGCCTTGCAGCGCCTGTCCATCATTGTGCCGCTGACCATCTTCTTCATCTTCGTGTTGCTGTACACGGCGTTTAATTCGATCAAGTACGCCACCCTGATCATTGCCAACGTGCCCTTTGCCACCATCGGCGGTCTGGTTTCACTGTACATCAGTGGGCAATACCTGTCGGTGCCTTCAGCCATTGGCTTCATCGCCGTATTCGGTGTGGCCATGCTCAACGGTATCGTGCTGGTGAGTTTCATCAACGAACTGCGGGAGAAAGGCAAGTCCGTCGGCGAGGCGGTGCGCAAGGGTGCGGAGATGCGCCTGCGCCCGGTGATGATGACCGCCAGCGTCGCCATCCTCGGCCTGCTGCCCATGTTGCTGTCCAGCGGCGTCGGTGCCGAGACCCAGCGTCCCCTCGCCACCGTGGTGGTGGGTGGACTGATCACCTCCACGCTACTGACCTTGCTATTGTTGCCGGTGATCTACGAGTGGATAGAGACACGCAAACAGAAATAACGGAATACCCCCCCTCCAACACTGGGGGGGTAATCTTTCCCAACGTATTCAGGAGAGCGACCATGAAAGAGATCAAAGCCATTATCCACCGTAATCGCGTTGCCGATGTAGTGCATGCGCTGAAAAGTGCGGGGTTCGGCAACCTGTATATCGCTGACGTCAAGGGCATGCTCAAGGCGCTGGACAACAAGGAACAGAATTATTCCGTCGAACTGGGCGAGGCCGTTATTACCGAAATCCGCCTGGAGCTGGTGTGCGAAGACGCGCGGGCTGATGAGGCGACCCGCCTGATTCAGGAACAGGCCCGCACAGGCCAACCCGATGCCGGATGGATTTTTGTCAACGACATCGGACAGGTAATCCGTATTGAAGGTGAGCTGGAAGCTTGATTGGACAAACCGCAGCCGTCGTGCGTACTATTTTTTTCGCTGCCATTTCTGGATCTGGTGATTGGCATAGTCTGCTACGAATACACTACCGTCTTCCGCTTCGACAACCGCAATTAGTGTCGTTCATATTAAATCTAAAAATTAAAGCGCACACCCGCGCGAGCGATGGTGTTGAGTTCCAATGCGTTCCCATTGAGATTCTGCATAACTGGAAATTGCACTACGGTTTCGGCTATCCAGCGACGGGTGACGTATTGCAGCCCCGGTGCTAGCAAAACCTTTGTGCCACCGGAGTTGGCATCGTTTACGCCGTTGATGATGTTTTTACTCTGGTTGATGACATTCACTTCCAGTACGGCATAAGCGAATCCCGGTATACCGCTGCCCAGCTCACGTGGCCAGATCCGCTTTTGCAGCGACGCATCCAGACGCAGTACATCACCGGCTTCAAAGTTATTGGCTTCATTGTTGATCCGGTAACTCAACTGGGCATCCAGTTGGTAGTCTAATGTTTGCCGCGTAACGACCATGCCGCCAAACACATCCCAGGAACCACTGCCGAGTTGCAACGGTGGTGGCAGTGTGCCGAGACTGTCGCTGGCCGTGTCGTCACCGGTGGGGGCTTTGAGACCGGCAAAGGCGGCTAGGCGCAGGGTACGGCCGGCCTGATTTTTTTGCTGAAAAATGTAACGCGCAAAGGTGCTAACGTCACCCAGCCCGACGTTACTGCGATTGATTTTACCCGCGCCCATGTTCATTGACAGATCAATGTCCCGGTAGGGCAACACACCAAACAGGGCCAACCGGTTGCTGATGCCATAGGCCAGTGTGGTGGCGCTTATAGTTTCCGAGCGGTCACGTTTTGCCTCACCGGGGTCATCCCCGGACTGCATAACAATAAATTGTTGGCGAAACAGAAATTCTTCCTTGGCCACCGGCAGTGCTGTGTTGAAGGTGATGGGTGCAGCCAGGGCACTGCTGGTCATTGTGACCAGTAGCAGACTGAGTCCGGCTAAGCAATAATTTCCAGTTCGCTTATCCATGGTTTACCGCGCCTTCTCGGTCATACTTTTCATGGTGAAGCCGGCATCGTTAATAATGATTTTCAACTCATCCTCTTTGAAGCTCTTTCCTTCGTCGGTCTTAACGATCACCAGACCATTCTTGAGGTCCACATCTACGCTTTCAACACCTTTAGTTTTTATGAATTTTTTCTCGATGCCGTAGGCGCAGAAGGGGCAGGCAAGGCCATCGACGCGCAGGTCGTATTCGGTGCCGCCAGCAAAACTTGCGCTGCTCCACATTAAAGCTGCACCGGTGAGTGTGGCTGCAAGCATCAAGCGCGTGCTTTTAATAACGGTATTTTTGAGGTTTGTAATATTCATATGAGGTTCTCCTGTGTAAAACAATAATGGGGAATTAAAGGTGCCATTCAAACGTCATTTTGGCGCAGTAGTCAGACTTATTCTGTGTACCATTCAGATCACTGGCGATGGGTAGTTGTATGCCGGCCTTAATGGCGAAGTTACGAGTAGTCCAGAAGATGCCGGGAGAAATGAACCACTCGGTGCCGCCACTCCGAGTTCAGATGCCTTTTCGTTACCGGCTTTTCACTATGCACCTCGACCGCGGCTTCCACACCATCCTTGAACAACACGTGAGGGCCAATGCCGAACACAGAGTCATGGGCGAAGGCATTACCACTGACGCTGGCGAGTAACTCGCTCGTTACCAGAGTGGGACAAGTTAATGATTTCATTTGTTTTCTCCTGGGATTCGGCTGCAATCTGTTTCGCTGGTGTGAGTATTGACTCATTGGAGTTCACTCCAGGTTCAATCTTTTTTACATTTTTGTTTAAAAAAATTTTAGGGTTCGAAAAAGGCTCTAGGTCAAGTAATCACAAAACGAAACATTGATATATTTGGATAGGCGTATATAATTGGCCTCCATGAACACTGAATCCCTTGCCGCACTATTTAAAACCCTCTCTGAGCCCGTGCGCTTACGGATTGTTTATCTATTGCTGGAGTCGGGTGAGCTCTGCGTCTGCGATCTGGTAGAAACATTGGGGCTGTCGCAAAGCGTGGTGTCTCGACATCTTGCCTATCTACGCAATAACGGGTTGGTCTCCACCCGGCGTGAAGGTGTGTGGGTTCACTATCGTATTGTGGATGCCTGTTGCGAGCCGTTGTTTGAGCATATCCGCCAATGTGGAGCGGATAATGAAGAGATGCAGACTGATCTCAAAAAACTGGCAGCAACGGCTCAGCAGAAGTGTGGGTGAATGAGAGACTCTGTTTGCTTAAAGATTGAATTGTGGGCCGAAGCAATCCGGTTTTTTTAAAGGCCTTTTTTAAACCCCCAATACATCCGCTTATGCGGATATGCGGTAAGGAGTGAAAGCAATGATTCGAGTGGGCATTAACGGTTTTGGGCGCATGGGACGGCTGGGTCTGCGTGCAGGGTGGGATAGGTCGGAATTTCAGGTTATGCGCATCAATGAAACGGCTACCGATGCAGAAGGGTCGGCCCATTTGCTCAAGTTCGATTCGGTGCACGGTACCTGGTCTCACGACACGGGCGCAGAAAACGGAAATGTCATCATCGGTGACAGGACATTGGCCCACACATCGAATGCCGCCATTGGCGATAGCGACTGGTCGGGTTGCGATATTGTGATCGAGACCACGGGTAAACATCACAAAAAGCCGGAAACACTCAATGCCTATTTTGAGCAGGGTGTGAAGAAGGTGATCGTGGCGGCCCCCACCGAAGGGGCGCTTAATATTGTTTACGGCATCAACGACCACAAGTACGATCCGGCCAGCCATCATCTGCTGACGGCTGCGTCTTGTACCACCAACTGCCTGGCACCTGTGGTGAAGGTGATGCACGAAAAAGTGGGCATCCTGCACGGTTCCATGACCACCATTCACGACATTACCAACACCCAGACCATCGTTGACAAAGGCCACAAGGATCTCCGCCGGGCACGCGCCTGTGGCAATTCGCTTATTCCCACCTCAACCGGGTCGGCCAAAGCCATTGGCAAAATCTTTCCCGAGCTGGATGGGAAACTCAATGGTCATGCTGTGCGTGTGCCGTTGCTTAATGCGTCATTGACTGATTTTGTCTTTGAGGCAGCACGCCCGGTCACAGCGGATGAAATCAATGCCTTTTTCAAGGAGGCGGCGGAAGGTGAATTAAACGGCATTCTGGGTTATGAAGAGCGCCCGCTGGTGTCCGTGGATTACCTCAACGATCCACGTTCTTCCATTATCGACGCCCTTTCCACCCTGGTTATTCATGATACCCAGGTAAAAATTTACGCCTGGTATGACAACGAATGGGGCTACGTCAACCGCATGATGGAGCTGGTGGCCAAGGTTGCACGGAGTCTGTAAATGCAGACTGAGCTTCGCAATTACCTGTTGATCAGTGGCGGTTATTGGGCCTTCACACTCACCGATGGCGCGATCCGCATGCTGGTGGTGCTTTATTTTCACCTGCTGGGTTATTCACCCTTCGAGGTGGCAATGCTGTTTTTGTTTTACGAATTTTTCGGCATCGTTACCAACCTGCTGGGGGGATGGCTGGGGGCGCGCATCGGCCTGAATCTCACCATGCACATCGGCATGGGCTTACAAGTACTGGCACTGCTCATGCTCACTGTGCCGGAGGCCTGGCTTAATGTGGCTTATGTGATGTTCGCCCAGGCCTTGTCGGGTATTGCCAAAGACCTGAACAAGATGTCCGCAAAAGCGGGAGTGAAAATGCTGGTGCCCCCCGGCAATGAGGGCAGCGGCTCCCGTCTGTTCAAATGGGTGGCGATGCTCACCGGTTCCAAAAACGCCCTGAAGGGAGTCGGCTTTTTCCTGGGTGCGGTCTTGCTGGAATTTGTGGGATTCCGGAGTGCTTTGTTGATACTGGCAGGCGGTCTGCTGCTGGTATTGATGTTTACCGCGATGGTGTTGCCACGAGGACTGGGCAAACCCAAAGCCAGTCCCAAATTCTCTCATCTCTTTTCCAACACACCCGCTGTCAACTGGCTTTCAGCGGCGCGATTCTTCCTGTTTGGTGCGCGTGATATCTGGTTTGTGGTGGGCTTACCCGTTTTTCTGTTTTCAGTGCTGGGCTGGCAATTCAGCGCAGTGGGTGCATTTTTTGCCCTGTGGGTGATTGTGTACGGCATCATCCAGTCCTGTGCACCGATAATACTGCGGGGGCACCACCCTGGTGGGGCAACTGCGCGGGGGTGGGCCTTTGCTCTGGTATTGATTCCCGTCGCTATCGCACTGGCTTTGCAGCAAGGCATGGAACCAAACCGGGTGATTATTATTGGCCTGACTGTTTTTGGTGCGGTATTCGCCATCAACTCAGCGGTGCATTCCTATCTGATTGTTGCCTGGTCTGAGCATGATAAGGTGTCGATGAATGTCGGTTTTTATTATATGGCCAATGCCGGTGGACGATTAACCGGTACCGTGTTGTCCGGCTGGATTTACCAGACCCAGGGGCTGGTGGGCTGCCTGTGGTGGTCAGCGGCCTTTGTGCTGATGGCGGCATTGCTGTCGATACGCCTGCCAGCGGGAAGCAAAGAGGCCTATCAATGAGCCAATCACCCACATCTGAAGATAGGCACAAACATCATCTTGATCCTCTTACTCGCGGCCTGCCTTTGTGGATCATCGTTGCGATGGGACTGGGGCTCTGGGTAAGTCAGCTTGCGCCTGAGTTGGGGAAAGCTTTGGAGTGGGGTATTCCGTTGGGGCTGTTTTTAATGATCTATCCGGCCATGACCAAACTGCATCTGGAGGACATCAAAAGCGCGGCGCGTAATCGTACCGCAACGGCACTGATTCTAGGATTCAACTACATCCTCAACCCGGCCCTGTTATGGTTTTTCGGTTGGCTGTTTCTGCGTGACTATCCGGAATTATGGATTGGCCTTATTTTGCTCGGCGTGGCTCCTTGCATCGCCATGGTGCTGGTGTGGACCGATCTGTCGCGCGGAAATAACGCGCTGTCGGTCACCCTGATGGCCTGGAATAGCCTGATTCAAATCCTCACCACCCCCTTTTTTATCTGGCTGATCATAGGCCAACAGGTCGATGTTGACGTATTGATGATCGCCCAGAGCGTCTTTTTCTACTTGGGATTGCCGCTGTTCTTCGGTTTTCTGACACGCCAGATTGCGGTACGCAGGAAGGGGGCTGCCTGGTTCGACGGTGCGGTGCAACCGCGTCTGGATAAACTGCAACTGGCTGCGCTGTTGTTCACCCTGCTGATCATCTATGCCCTGCAAGGCGAGGTCGTACTGGCGCATCCTGAATTTATCTGGCGCATGGCGATACCGCTATCACTGTTCTTCGTCACGCTGTACGGCATCGTGTTCTTTCTTTCCCGTGCTGCGGGGCAGAATTACGAAAACAGCACCGCCATTGCCTTTAATGCAACAGGGCGAAACTTTGAGCTGGCGATTGCTCTTGCGATTACCGCCTTCGCCGCCCAACCGCTGGTGGGTGTCTCGACCGCTATTGGTCCATTGATCGAAGTGCCTTTGATGCTTGCCATTGTCTGGTGGAGCAAGCGCATGGCGGTGAGGCTTCGGTGGAGTTGATATCATCCTAAATTAATCAGTTGAGCCTACTGCGAACGTCTAATGCACTCAATCTAAATGACTTTTTCGAACATTTTGAACTCACCGTATGGGGGATACGCTTTCATTCAAAATAACCGAAAAAGTCATTGATCTTGAGCACCTTAGCCGCTCTCGCGACGGCTCAACTGATTAATTTAGGATCATCGTTTTTGTTTTGCAGACGTGTTTCAGCTAAAGGTCAGCCGTTCTGGCAGATCGAGCATTTCCACCATTTTCAACTCCCGTAAAAAAGCCGAATTAACGCTTGACTCCGTTGTGTGGTACAGACTCTAGAATCAACACATTATTAACCCTATTCCGGCAATAGAGGAGCAATCGATGGACACTTCAGAGACATCTGTACCGACAGTAGATGCGTCAGGAGAAACCGGCGAGAAAGAGAACCAGGGTCTCTCAAAAGGTACCCTGATCGGCAGCATCATTGCGGGCATTGCTGCCTCCACCTGTTGCATCGGGCCTTTGGTATTGCTGACCCTGGGCGTTAGCGGCTCATGGATTGGCAATCTCAGCGCCATGGAACCCTTCCGACCCTATCTTATCGGTGTGACGCTGATATTGCTGGGCCTGGCATTTCGTAAACTGTATCTGGTCCCTCAAGCCTGTGCCGTGGACGCACCGTGTTCTACGTCATCAAATCTGCGCAAACAGCGCATCACTTTCTGGATCGTTAGCGTGTTTGTGCTGATCGTCATGAGCTTCCCTTGGTATGGGCCCTATTTGTTGGACTAACAGAAATTGAATTTTGTTTTTCGTTTGTTGACTGCATTTTTATAAAAACCAAGGAGTACAAAGCAATGCGTAAATTATTTTTGGTATTGGGTCTGTGTTTGTCTGTACTTGGCATCGCTATGGTGACTTCAACGGCATCCCTGGCAGGTGAGTTAAAAACCATCACCCTGTCTGTGGACAAAATGACCTGCAACATGTGCCCCATTACGGTGAAAAAGGCTTTAAGAAAAGTGGAAGGAGTGAGTGAAGTCAGCGCCAAATATGAAGGCGATGGTGTGGGTTGGGCAAAGATCACCTATGACCCATCCAAAGTTAAAGTGGAAGACCTTACCTTTGCCACCGAGCAGGCCGGTTACCCTTCCAGGCTTCAGCAATGAGCTATTGCAGTGGAAACGAAAGTAAGTCCGGGGATGGCAGTCAACACATAGCCATCGTTGGCACTGGCTCTGGCGCTTTTGCTGCGGCAATAAAAGCAGTCGAACGAGGTGCCCGCGTTACCATTATCGAAGGTGGTGACATGATTGGTGGCACCTGTGTAAATATCGGTTGTGTACCGTCAAAGATATTTATTCGCGGTGCCCACATTGCTCACCTGCAAGGCCATCATGTCGTCGATGGACTGCCACTGAACACTCCCGTCATTGACCGCAAGGCAATGGTGGCTCAACAACAGGGCTGGGTCGAAAAACTGCGTTACGCAAAATACGAAAGTATTCTGGAAAGTAATCCCGGCATCACGCTGTTACGCGGCATGGCTCGCTTTGAGAATGCTTCCACGTTGATCGTGACCCAGGCGAATGGCATGGAAACCACGTTACAGCCTGATCGTATTCTACTGGCCGTCGGTGCGAGTGCATCGATCCCGAAAACGGCAGGACTGATTGATACGCCTTTTTGGACCTCAACAGAGGCGCTGGTTGCGGAAGAACTGCCCAAACATTTAATCGTATTGGGTGGCTCGGTGATAGCACTTGAACTGGCACAGGCCTTCCGCCATTTGGGTACTGAAGTGACGGTGGTCGCACGCAGCACACTGTTATCAAAAGAAGACCTGGAAATTGGCGAAGGGTTGAAGCAAGCTTTCGAAGGAGAAGGCATTCGTGTGTTAACCGACACCCAAGTAGACAGTGTGATGTTCCTGTTGGGTGAATTTAAATTAGAAACAAATCAGGGACTCATCACTGGCGATCAATTACTCGTCGCCACTGGCCGTCAACCGAATACCGAAGCGCTGGACCTGGACAAAGCCGGAGTAAAAACGGACAAACGTAGCGGCATCATTATCGATGACCACATGCGAACCAATGTCGAGAACATTTACGCCGCTGGTGATTGCACGAATCAACCACAGTTCGTCTACGTTGCAGCTGCTGCCGGCACACGTGCCGCCCGCAACATGACGGGCGACGATGTAGCCATTGATTTGTCCGTCATGCCTGCTGTGGTATTCACCAATCCACAAGTGGCTAGCGTGGGCTTAACGGTACAACAAGCCGAAGCGCAAGACATGGTTGTCGATAGCCGAACCCTGGATCTCGAAAACGTGCCGCGTGCTATCGCTAATATGGATACCCGCGGCCTCATAAAACTGGTTGCCGAAAAAGACAGTGGTCACATTGTGGGCTGCCAGGTGCTGGCGGCTGAAGGCGGTGAAATTATTCAAACGGCGGCATTAGCTATCCGCAACCGTATGACCATCCGGGATTTGGCAGATCAATTATTCCCTTATCTCACCATGGTGGAAGGATTGAAACTGACGGCACAAACCTTCAACAGGGATGTGAAACAACTTTCTTGTTGTGCCGGTTAATTTTATGAACGCATATACCATTTCCAAGCTGGCCGAAGACGCGAGTGTTAGTTTCGGTATCGTGCGCAATTATCAAATGCGCGGCATGTTGCAGCCTTGTGAATGCACAGATTGTGGTTATGGTATTTACGATGAATCAGCATTATCACGCCTGCGTTTTATTCGGGCTGGCAAGAAAGCAAAAATTTCACTTAACGATTTTGAAATTCTATGCAAAACACTGGATGAACAGGATAAGGAATGCATTCCTCTGGCAAGCATCAACGATAAAGTCAGCACTAAATGAAAACGTGAAAATGCTGATATCATTCCAGTCACACCTCATTTAACCTGGTTGTTTTCTCGATCAAAAAACGCAATGAAGACCAATGCTATTAAATGCGGTGGTGAAAATGACGATTATTATCAATTCTCTCCGGTTAACGATAGACCCAGCTGGTACAACGGCTTTTTTTTGCCTCCGGTAATTTTTGCGGCCAGCGCACTGGCCTGACTCAGCGGCAGTTCATCGAGCAGTATTTTGAGAATACGTTGCGCTTCACCATCCGGTGCATCGTCTTCTGCGGCGTTGACGCCAGCCACCAATAACACCATTTCCCCTTTTTGCTGATCCGGGTCGTCACTGGCCCATTCGCGTAACGCTGCCACCGCATCGCCCTTGATGGTCTCAAAGGTTTTGGTAAGCTCCCGTGCCAGCACCACATGACGGTCTGCACCAAACACGGCAACCATGTCGGCGAGTGTGTCCAGCAATCGGTGCGGGGCTTCGTAAAAAATCAGCGTGCGGGTTTCTGCGCCCATTGCTTCCAAACGTTTTTTGCGCGCGGTGCTTTTTGATGGCAAAAAACCTTCAAAGACAAAACGGTCTGATGGCAACCCGGCAGCCGACAG
This sequence comes from Gammaproteobacteria bacterium, assembly GCA_015487095.1. Taxonomy (GTDB): domain Bacteria; phylum Pseudomonadota; class Gammaproteobacteria; order SZUA-152; family SZUA-152; genus SZUA-152. The sequence goes on from WFQM01000263.1 coordinate 18,257, forward strand.
GGCGGCAATCATCGCGCTGGCTCCAGGAATAGGCACAACTTTGATGCCCGATTCACGGGCCAGACGCACCAAGTGAAAACCAGGATCGCTGATCAGCGGGGTACCTGCATCAGAAATCAGCGCTACGCTTTTGCCTTGCGCCAGACGCGCCACCACGTCCGGTGCCCGGTCACGCTCGTTGTGATCGTGCAGGGCCAGGGTTTTGCTGGTAATTTGATATTGCTGCAACAGGCGTCCACTGTGCCGGGTATCTTCTGCGGCAATGAGATCCACCCCGGCCAATACCGTCAGCGCACGCTGGCTGATGTCTGCCAGATTGCCGATTGGTGTGGCCACCACGTATAAAACACCCGTTTCCACTAACTCGTTCATTGACACTGCCTCACCTCATCCACATACTTTCCGGTTCATGCGGAATCTAACACAAAGTTTCAGGCGTCAGCGCCAACTCTTCCTGATCAGCTTACTGTCTTTGCTGCTGGTGGCCTGCGTCAGCGCGCCACCGGTCCAGCAGGAACAGTTGGGTGACATGGGCCCTGACACTGTGGCACTGGAGCAAATGGCCACCGATGGTCGTTTCCTTGATGCGGCGCTGGCCTATTCCAGGCTTGCAGCGAATGCTCCCTCGCCACAACGTGAGCACTATACACTGCGCACCGCTGAGCTGTTGATGCTGGGCAATTACGTGCCGCAGGCCCACCAGATGCTCGATGAAATTGATGCTGCTGCACTTTCAACCGATTTACAGATTCGTCACGCCCTGCTTTCCGCCAGCATTTCCCTGGCAAGACAATTGCCGGATATGGCTCTGAGCTCTCTGGATCTGGCGGAAAACCTGTTGATGATCACGGACGAAATCAACCCGCAAGACATGCGGCGTTTGCATTATCTGCGCGCCACTACCTTTGCGCAGTTGGGCAATCATCTGGAATCTGCTCATGAGCGGGTATTACTGGAGCCTCTGCTCGATGACCCGGAGGCTGTGCTCGCCAATCAGGAGGCTATTCTCAACGCGCTGCAAAATATTCCCCCCAGCATGTTGCAAACCCTGCAAACCGCTGGGCCACCGGATGTGCTCAGTGGCTGGTTGGAATTGGTACTGCTCGGCAGCAAAATGGCGGATAACCCGCAGGGTGGTATCGATATGGTCACTTGGCGTGAACGTTATCCTGCCCATCCGGCACAAGATGACATTATCGTGGCGGTACTGTTAGCGCGTCCCCGGGTGTTACCTCTGCCGACAAAAATCGCGCTAATCCTGCCGCTGAATAATCGCTTCGCCAAGGCTGCCAGTGCCGTGCGTGATGGTTTTCTTGCCGCCTATTACGCGCAACCCGACAATACATCTGTAAATTCACCCGGTTTGGAAAACAGCGACAATCTGGCTGGCAGCGGCGATAGTATGGTTGCGTTTGATACACCGGCCAGCGTGGTGCCCAGCATCGCCATTTACGATGCGGGCGACGACCCGGCATTTATTGATCTGATTTATGAACAGGCCGTCGATGATGGTGCCGAATTTGTGGTGGGCCCGCTCAACAAGGATGCCGTCAATCAATTGGCTGCACATGATGAATTGCCCGTGCCGGTGTTGGCGCTCAATTACAGCGAACAACAGGGTGAAAATGCAGCGAAGGGTTTGCCCGATAATCTGTTCCAGCTCAGTCTGTCACCAGAACAGGAGGCCCAGCAAATTGCTGAACGTGCCTGGCTGGATGGTTACAGTCGTGCGGCGATCATTACTCCTTCGTCTGCCTGGGGAACACGAGTGGCCAAGGCATTCAGCGAGCGCTGGTTGCAGTTTGGTGGCCATGTGGTGGAAAAACAGACTTACGACGCCAAAAAAAGTGACTATTCACTCCCGATTCGTCGCTTGCTCAATGTCGATGAAAGTGAGCAACGCCACAAAGCTCTGCGCCGGGTGCTGGGCAAAAAAACGGAATTCATTCCTCGTCGCCGACAGGATATCGACTTTATTTTCATGGCCGCCGGTTCACGGCAGGCACGGCTGATTCGTCCACAGTTACGTTTTCACCACGCACCCAAAGTGCCGGTGTACGCTACATCGCACAGTTACAGTGGCAGTATCAACGCTGATATGGACAGAGATATGGACGGTGTCACATTCGCCGACATGCCGTGGACGCTGCACACTGAGCAGTCCACTCATGCCCTCAAGGCCGACATCGAGGCCATCTGGCCCAACGCCAGCAAGCGCTATTCGCGCCTTTTTGCATTGGGTGTGGATGCTTATCGGGTGATCGGTGAACTCAATACCCTGCGGCGCAACCGTTCGGCATTTTATCCTGGAGAAACCGGCGACCTGTATCTGGACGTAGCCAATCGCCTGCAACGACGGTTATTATGGGCGAAATTTGAGCGTGGCATACCGCAGTTGCTCAACGAATATTCAGACACACCGTCAGACCCATAAACCCGGACCCCTGCGATGTTCAGCAAAAACCGCCAAAATGACACCCGTGCTGCAACGGGCAAACAGGCTGAAGCTCGCGCCTGCGAATATTTGCAGGCTCGGGGGCTCACGCTGGTGGAACGCAACTACCTGTGCAAGCGTGGCGAAATCGATTTGATCATGCAAGACAAACACTCCACGGTTTTTGTGGAAGTGCGTTATCGGCGTAATGACCATTTTGGCAGCAGCGCAGAAAGCGTTGATTGGCGTAAACAGGCAAAATTGCTAGCCACTGCCGAGCACTATTTACAGCAACATCCTAAGGCGGCACAAAGCGTCTGTCGTTTTGACGTGGTGGCGCTCACCACGGAAAACGGGCAACAGACCATTGACTGGATTATCGATGCCTTTCAGGCATGACTACCTACATTAACAACCGACACAAAACGAGAACACCATGAAACCCGATAAACTGTTACTCATTTTATTTGCCCTTGCTGCCTTCACGTTGAGCACCGGTTGCGTTGCCCCGGTGCTGGTGGCGGGCGCTGCCGGTGGTGCCAGCGTTGCGCATGACAAGCGCAGCAATCAGACCATGATTGATGATCAGCTGATCGAAACCAAAGCCAAAGATGCTATTTACGCCGATGTCAAAATGGCCAAACGTGTGCATATCAACGTCACCAGTTTCAATCGTGTGGTGCTGCTGACCGGCGAGGCGCTATCCCGGGCAACACGCGATAAGGTGGTGGATATCGTGCGCCACCTCGACAAGGTACGCCGTGTACACAATGAAATTCGGGTTGCCGACCTCACCGGGCTTTCTGCACGCACCAACGACACCTGGATTACCTCAAAAATAAAAACCCAAATGCTCACTACCAAAGGTTTTGACTCCTCGCGCATCAAGGTGGTGACCGAAGACGGCAGCGTATTCCTCATGGGGCTGGTGACAAAAGAAATCGGCAATCAAGCCGCGGCTATCGCCCGCGAAATTTCCGGCGTGAAGCGTGTGGTGAAGGTGTTTGAATATCTGTAACCCTCTGTAATGGAGATCCCTGCTGATGTTACCCGGGCGCTGATTCAATTATTAGGCGCAGACCGAGTGCTCACTGCGACTAGCGACCGGCTGGCCTATGGGTATGATAACAGCCGCGAACAGGCACTACCGGGACTGGTGGTATTTCCTCGCAGTCACGACGAAATAGTCGCCATCGTACAGCGCTGTTGTCACGATAAAATTCCGCTGGTCACTCGTGGTCGAGGCACTGGCACCACTGGGGCAACCGTGCCCGTCAGCGGTGGCATCGTACTTTCCACCGAACGCATGGCACGCATTCTGGAAATTTCACCCGATGACCGGCTGATGGTGGTGGAACCCGGCGTGACCAATCAGGCCGTGCAGGAAGCCGCAGCGGCACAGGGGTTTTTCTGGCCACCCGACCCCACCAGTGCGGCAGTCTGCACCGTCGGCGGCAATCTCGCCTACAATTCCGCAGGACCACGGGCAGTTAAATACGGCACGCCACGGGAAAACACCCTGGGACTGCGTGCAGTATCCGGAACCGGAGAGGAAATCCGCACGGGCACACGCACCACTAAAGGCGTGGTGGGCTACGACCTCACGCGCCTGTTAATTGGCTCCGAAGGCACCCTGGCGATTATCACCGAAGCCACACTCAAGCTCACCCCCCTGCCCGAAACCAAACGCACCTTGCAAGCAATCTACGCTGATATTGCTTCGGCAACGCAAGCAGTATCGCGCATCATGGCGCAACCGGTGGTGCCCTGTGCGCTGGAGTTCATCGACGGTGCGGCGATTGAAATGGTGCGTGAAATATCCACGGCGGAGTTACCCAAAAGAGCCGGTGCGTTGCTGATGATTGAAGTGGATGGCCCAACATCGGCCATGGCCGAAATGATGGATGCCGTGAGTCAGGCCGCCACAACCCAGGGTCTGCTAAGCCTGAAAACTGCCAATACCGCGGAAGAAATTCAGGCGCTATGGGCCACACGCAAGGCACTGTCACCGGCACTGCGCAACGTAGCGCCGAAAAAAATCAACGAAGACGTGGTGGTACCCGTTTCAAAAATCCCGGCATTACTGAACGGGCTGGAAACGCTGGCGCAGCAACACGACGTGACCATTGTTAATTTTGGTCATGCCGGCAATGGTAATATCCATGTGAACCTGCTGGTAAACCCTGATGATCCCCGTCAACTGGCCAGTGCCGAGGCCTGTCTTGATGCTGTCTTTTCACTGGTGCTGGGACTGGGCGGCACCCTTTCCGGGGAGCATGGTATTGGTCTGGTCAAACGGGAATTTGTCGCCCGTGAAATTACAGCCCCAACGCTACACCTGATGCAGAACATTAAACAGGTTTTTGACCCCCATAATATTCTTAATCCCGAGAAAGCTTTCCCCCGCAAACCCACGCCCGGACAACCGGCATAACCCACTAAAAAATTAAAGTTTTCCCGTTTTCACTCCGCTAAGTTTGTAGCAATCAACAGACATCCGTTGCCCTCGTGCAAAACGATATCTGCTGGCTCATGGCTTGATAAAAACTACCACTCAAACTCGTCGTTAAAAATAAACAAATAAGCAGAACTGATTTTAACGGGTATTTTTGACAATACGTTGGTATTTACTGCAAAAACAATGGCCATCAAACGAAACCTTCACAATATTGATATTGCCATACGCATACTCATTGGTATCGCACTGATTTATTTTGGTTTTGTCGATACAAGCTACATCAGCAATGATATGACACGCTGGTTATTGGGTGTTTTCGGCATTGTTAATTTTCTTGCCGCAGTATTACGCTCCTGTCCGATTTATGCCCTTGCGGGTATCAACACTTATCAAAAATAATTGACACTCCGAATACCCTGATCAATGCCATTACGACTTAAACTGATATTGTCGTTCATTACTATCAGTCTGATGGTCGTCAGTATTTTCAGTGTTGTCGCCTATATCAGTGCTCGCGAATACACTCAACACATTGAACAAGTCCGTTTGCACAAAAGCAATGAACATCTGTTTGAAATGCTGGATACATCACTGCCTTTGCTTGACCAACTTCAGGACATCGTGCCACATCACGAAAACCGCGATAATGTTTTCAGCATCATTGATATTTCGCAGAAAAAAATACTACCGGGCGGAGGATTCAACCTTGGCACACATTTATTAGCAGATCTGTTAATTCAATCCAGCAACAAAATACAACAAGGCAATTTTACTATTGGCGAACAGGAATATTTGTGGTCCGCAGACCCGGTACCTGACAGCCAGTACATTATCGCCAACACTTATCTCCGAGACAGCAGCGATATATCAACTTTTTTCAGTTATGTCGGCACTCCGCTCAGTACAACATTGTTTATCAGCATCTGGATTTCTGTCTGGGCCGCACTTTTACTCGCCAGATTATTCCGGCAAATCAGTGAAAAAAATACACTACTGGAATACCAGGCCAGCCATGATCTGCTTACCAGGTTACCCAATCGGGGGGCTATTGGGCGCAGTGTCCAACAGGAAATGGAAACGGCCAGAGCCCGCAACGAAGAGTTGGTTTTTTGTCTGGTTGATATCGATGCACTCAAGGAAGTCAATGATAGCCTCGGACACAAAAGTGGTGACATTTTATTAGACCAGGTTACCCAACGCCTGAAACGCACGCTACAGGATTCAGGACACATCGGCCGATTTGGTGGGAACAAGTTTTCGGTCATGATAAAACGCAGCGAAACTGACAATGCAGAAAGTATTTGCCGTAAATTACTGGAAAGCTTTGAACCCATCTATGAAATTAATGGCCACAGCCTTTATGTACACGCCACTCTGGGCATCGCTATTTTTCCGGAACATGCAAATAGCGCGCAAGAACTGATTCAAAAAACAGAAACCGCCTTGCACACCGCAAAAAAATTGGTTATCGATTCCAGCGTCTATGATGTCAGCCAGGACAACAACAGTGCCGAACGCCTGCGGCTGACACACGATTTGCGCAATGCCATACACAACGAGGAACTGCAATTATATTATCAACCTCAGTTTGATGTACGTCGTAATGAAATTGGCAGCGTTGAAGCACTGGCCCGCTGGATACACCCGCAACAGGGGTTCATCCCGCCCGATACGTTTATTGAAATTGCCGAACACACCGGCCTGATTCAATCACTAACAGACTGGGTATTACGCACCGCCATCAAACAATGTGCCGAATGGCGCGACATGGGAAAATATCTCACCGTGTCAGTCAATCTGTCTGCACGGAATTTGCACGATGAAACACTGAGCAGCCAGATTTCCAATTTACTCCATTATTGGGATGTTTCCCCTGGCAAACTTTGTCTGGAGATCACCGAAACAGCAATGATGACTAACCCGGCACACGCTAAAAAACTGCTTAAGGAGCTGGACGATCTTGGTGTACGTCTCTCCATTGATGATTTTGGAACAGGTTATTCTTCATTAGGTTACTTGAAACAATTGCCTGTTGATGAATTGAAAATCGATAAATCATTTGTGCTGAATATGGCAAAAGATGAAAGCGATGCATCCATTGTGCGTGCCACGGTCAGCCTTGCACATGACCTGGGTCTGGAAGTTGTTGCTGAAGGGGTCGAAGACCAGGTTTCACAGGATGAATTAAGTCGCCTGGGATGTGAATACATTCAGGGATACCATATTGCCCGACCTATGCCGCACGATGAGCTTACCGCAATGCTGATATCAACCAAGGTAAAAAATAACACTCAAGCCGATGAAATTCTTGTTGGTGTACAAGCAAACCATCTTTAACCTAAATTAAGAACTCAATCACTCGGTTAGTGCTTTTTACTGAAAACACCGCCATTCCGGCATTGTTTTAGCCGGAACCCAGAGATGCCCCTCCAGACAAATGTTCCAACACATCGTGTCATGGCACTGGCAAGGAACGTGTTATTAACGCAGAGGTCGTAGAGGCGCAAAGGACTCAGAGAAAAACACGGAAAACTTTGTGTCCTCTGCATCTCTGCGGCCTCTGTGTTAAATACCCGGTAATTTTTAAAGTAGGGATTTTTTAACGCTTAATTCACACTTTAACCGCGCTTACACACAGACCGGCATGACTTTTGTCAAACGAATACCGGTCACACTAACGTCTGCCTGATAGGCAATAGCTTCAACACCTTTTTTCATCGCCTCGTGCAACGTTTGGGCATAAACCGCATCAATTGTCTCTGCTGGACGAAATTCACGACAATCATTTCGTTGTACACAATAAAAAATTACCGCTCGCGCACCCTGCTCAACAACATGGGTTAATTCACGCAAGTGTTTTGTGCCGCGTACCGTTACAGCATCAGGAAATAACGCCACACCGTTGTCCGCCAGAGTGACGTTTTTCACTTCAACATAACAGGGAGGCGCAGACCCGGAAGGTTCCAGCAACAAATCGATACGGCTACGCTCTTCGCCGTACGGTACTTCACGGCGAATATGGGCATAACCTTTTAACTCAGGTATCCGATCTGCAACAATGGCTTCGTTCACCAGATGATTGCCCAGCAAGGTGTTAATACCACATAGCACCCCCGGAGCGACTTCCACAATTTCCCAACTATGGGGATATTTACGTTTGGGGTTATCAGAAACGCTGAGCCACACGCGACTACCGGACTCACTGCAACCGGTCATCGCGCCGGTATTTGCAGTGTGCGCCGTAATCACTTCACCATTTTTTAATTCAACATCTGCCAGGAAACGTTTATAACGTTTGATCAAACGTCCTTCGATCAAAGGCTGAGGAAATTCCAAGCGGCTGGCAAAAACTATTTTGCCATAGCCAGCAGCAACTCATTCATGCGGCGCACAAACGTCGCCGGGTCATCCAATTGACCACCTTCGGCCAGCATCGCCTGATCAAACAGCACTTTTGTTAATTCCGTGAAACGGCTCTCGTCAGCTTCATCTTTTAGCTTCAATACCAGGGGATGCCCAGGATTGATTTCAAAAACCGGTTTGCTACCCGGCATATTCTGGCCTGCTGATTTAAGAATGCGCTCCAGATTGGCACTCATATCATTTTCACCGGTTACCAAGCAGGCTGGCGAAGATGTCAGGCGATGGGTGACTCGCACTTCGCTCACATCATCACCCAGCGCTGTTTTAATACGCTCGACAATTTCGGTGAAGGCTTTGCTGGTCTCTTCCTTCTCGGCCTTTTCCTTTTCGTCTTCCAACTCGCCCAGGTCCAGTTCACCCTGAGCCACCGATTTTATGGGTTTATCATCAAACTCGGTCAATGAGCTGATCATCCATTCGTCAACACGATCCGCTAACAACAACACTTCTATGCCTTTGTTACGGAAAATCTCCAGATGCGGGCTGTTTTTCGCTGCCGAAAAACTTTCTGCGGTTACATAATAAATATCCTTCTGTCCCTCTTTCATGCGGCTCACATAATCCTGCAACGACACATCCTGGGTTTCGCTGTCGGTGTGAGTGCTGGAAAAACGCAACAACTTGGCAATGCGTTCTTTGTTTGCAAAGTCTTCGCCTGGTCCTTCCTTGATTACCCGTCCAAACTCTTTCCAGAACGTGGCATATTTTTCGGCGTCATTTTTGGCCATGTTTTCAAGCAGGCTAAGCACTTTTTTCACTGAACCGGCACGAATGGTATCAATGGCCTTGTTGTGCTGAAGGATTTCCCGGGATACGTTTAATGGCAAATCCGCAGAATCAATAACACCGCGCACAAAACGCAGATAATTTGGCATCAGTTGATCAGCATCATCCATTATAAATACGCGACGCACATAGAGCTTTATGCCATGACGTTGCTCCCGGTCCCACAAATCAAACGGTGCCCGTGCCGGAATATACAGCAACGAAGTATATTCATAGTTTCCTTCCACCCGATTATGTGTGCGGGCCAGCGGGTCTTCAAAGTCATGAGCAACGTGTTTATAAAATTCATTGTATTCATCGTCGGTGATATCGCTCTTGGGGCGTGCCCATAACGCGGATGCACGATTAACCACTTCGAGCTCCGGCTCCGCAGCTTTGTCTTTTTCCTCATCGTCTTCCTTCACATCAAACTGCTGCTTTTCCATCATAATGGGCAACGTAATGTGGTCAGAGTATTTGCCGATGATATTGCGCAGGCGCATGCCATCCAGAAATTCATCTTCATTTTCGCGCAGGTGTAATTGCACCACGGTACCATGGGTATCCATTTCCACGGTTTCCAGGCTGTATTCGCCTTCACCTGCCGACTCCCAGCGCACACCATGCTCCGCACCCAACCCGGCGCGGCGGGTAGTCAGGGTCACTTTGTCTGCGACGATGAACGAAGAATAAAAACCCACGCCGAACTGACCAATCAAATTGGCATCTTTTGCCTGATCGCCCGTCAGGGATTCAAAAAATTTGGCCGTACCGGATTTGGCAATGGTACCAATATGTTCAATCACTTCCTGGCGTGACATGCCAATGCCGTTGTCACTGATGGTGATGGTGCGTGCTTCTTTATCAAACGCAACGTGAATCTTGAAATCCGCATCACCTTCAAACAAAGCATCGTCGGACAGGCCTTCAAACCGCAGTTTGTCGGCGGCATCCGAAGCATTGGAAATCAACTCACGCAGAAAAATCTCTTTATTGCTATAGAGTGAGTGAATCATGAGATGCAGCAGTTGCTTCACCTCAGTCTGAAATCCCAGGGTTTCTTTATGCGCTTTAACCACCATCGTTTTTACTCCTTGCACTATTTTGTTTGTGTCAATCACAGAAATTTATGAGGCATATTATGCCTCGTTGTTTTACAACGAGAAAGGCCCGGCAGAATCACTAGGGACTAAGGAAAGGAAAAGACGAGTAATTATTGTCGGTTGGCCACCTTGGCCTTGAGCAAAAAATGCCGCAATTCCTGTATTTGTTGCTCATCTGTGGGACAAAAAACCAGTGCGGCACCATCTGCTGCGGTGCGCACCACTTTGGCAGAAATACGGTGCTGTGTTGAATCAGCCCCGGTGTGCGCATGAAACACCAGCTCAATGTCCGTTTTGCTGATGATGGGCATTTTTTCTGACGGTAAAAAAACACCGTTCAGACCGATATTGCCCGTACGGCAGCGGAACATCCCTTTCACATATTGCTCGTGAAAATGCACTTCCGTATCCAGTTCCAGCGTGTGCCGATGCGCCAGGCGTTTGTCTTCTGCCTCCGGTCGGCCTGCTGTCTTTGTGTCTTGCGTTTTGTTATCGCCGTCCATCCCCACAAATCCCATCCGCACATTGCAACAGAGGCCAACATCCTAACGAGCTTTTTGAGCAAACGCCAGTACAGAAAAACGCCCTGGCAGACAACTGGCTTGCAAACAAACCCATATTTTTCAAAACAAACCAACGAGGGAGATAATCGACGCAAACTGCTATCGATTCAGACAAACAAGAGGAACAAACAAAATCCAGGCAGACGTATTTTCAGGTTATTTTTTTTCGAATTTTTTACGCAATGTTACAGCCAGTTGCTGGGCCTTTTTCAATTGCGCTGGCGACAAAAAACTGGCTGCTCTGGCCTTGGCATTGTGTTCCCGGCCACCTCGAATATAGCTTGCAAGATCCAGCCATGCGTAGGCCTTCACGTCATCTTGCTCAGTGCCTGCCCCTTTGTAATACATGATACCAACATTCGCCACACCAGCATCATAGCCTTGATCCGCCGCCTTTTTATACCAGAAAAAAGCCTGCGGGAGATTACGCTTCACTCCCTGGCCAAGATGCAACATCACGCCTACCGCCGCCTGCGCATAAGCAACACCTTTGTCCGCATCTACTTTAAATTCTTTGAAGGCGCGGGGAAAGTCCCCCTTGATAATAGCCGCCTGGCCACTTGAAATATCCGCAAACGATTGTCCGCTAAACAGAGCCAAGACCAGCAACACCTGTCCGATGCAGACACCTTTTCGCCTGAGCATATTACTTTGCATTACTGAAAGTCCCTTCATTCACAAATGGATTAAGTTCAATCACTAAATAATGGGGTTGTGGTACAAAAAATGGTGCCGACGCACGGACTCGAACCGCGAACCTACGCATTACAAGTGCGTTGCACTACCAATTGTGCTACGTCGGCCTGTTGATCAGGGGCGCTATTGTAGGCATTTGCCCTCGCTTTCGCAACGGAAACCGAACAACAATATCAGCTCTCCCTCATTGACACCCAACCTGCCCCAACTTGGCCCGCTGTAAACCATCTACCATTTCGGTGATATTTGCTACGGTGGCAACCTGATCACCGGACACCGTCAAATCCAGCCAAATCTGCTTGTTGGCACGATACTGGGTTTCCAGCACCGCTTTCAAGCCCAGTTTTTTGACTTGCTGGAATCGGCTGTTTGCAGCACTTTCGCGGGTGAACAAACCCAGCGAGATCGCATTCTGGTGGCTACCCTTGCCCATAATATACAGATCATTCAAGCCCTTTTTCTGTAGCTCTGTAACTTTGCGTTTAGCAGCCTGATAACTTTTTGAGGACGGTAGATACACCCAATACCCCCTGGGGGTGCGCTGGGATATTTCGCGATATTTAACATCGACACCCAACGCAGCAAGTGTTCCAGAGCTACGCTTGGCAACATCAGCACTGGTAAAAGGGCCAAGAGTGAAACAGGAAGGCTCATCTTGCAGCTCAAGAGGTTTGGCCAGCATATCAATTGGTTTTGCCGATGGTTTGTCTGCGGGAGATTCCGGGAGTGGTGCATTTTCCCCACCCAAACCACGCTCACGCAGCAAAATGAGCTTATCAACGCCCTGTGGCAATGGGGGCTGCTTCAGAACCGTGGACGATGCCAGCTCAGTAGTATCATCAAACTGTGTATAAAAATAAACAGCATTGAGCAGTAAAAAAAACAGGAAAAGAATTTTTAGCATTTACAACACATTCCACCAGCCCACACGACAAACTCCATTGTTGATTATCCTAGGATCATCTATTCATTACACCCGGCAATAATCGCCAGACCTTTTAACACCCATTCTGCTCCATGTAAGCTGCCTTTGGGTAAACCCGGTAGAAGCAATTGAGCATCGCCACCGGTTACCACACAGACGGGGGTTAACTGCCCGTGCTTGCGACATTGTTGTAACACCTGCTGCACTGCACCTGTAGTAGCGGCCATTATACCTGCCTGCACTGCGCTGGCTGTATCCTGCACACAGAATATTGAGGCGTTCTTTGCGTCATCAACCTCAATTTGTGCCGTAATTTGTGTCGTGTTCGCCAGCAGGTTTTGCCGCATTATCGCCATGCCTGGAGCGATCAGACCACCAACATGCACCCCTTCTGCACTAAGCACATCGATAGTCAGTGCAGTACCACAGGCAATCACACAACAGGCACCGGTAATATGATGCCGGGCCGCCACCAGTGCGGCCCAGCGGTCGGCACCCAGTTGTCTCGGTTGCCGGTAGGCACACTGCACACCGAAAGCTTGTGCCTGCGCCTGCACAATGTCTATCGTCAAGAGGGCTGTTTCCTGTAATGCCTTTTCCTGCAAACAATTACCAAGCCACCACTGACGCAACAGTGATTCAAACTGCTCACCCGCTACATTGCTCAGCACCAGTTTCTTGATCATGCCTTTTTTTGCCAGATCCCCCCACTGCGTTTGAAATTGTGCGAGCAATGTTGGCCACTCGTAGGTAAATACTCCACTTTGTAAAAACTGCCCCCGCTCACAAAGCGCCCATTTCAGGCGGGTATTTCCCGCATCCAGCAACAACACACTCATTGTCCTGCTCCATATGTACCCGGACTCTCCATTTTTGCCGAAAGCCTCACCGACACCTCTCCACTATGATGACGCTGTAATTCACCATTACGTGCCAGCAACAATGCACCGCTTTCGTCCACACCGCGTGCCACGCCACGTACCGCACCCGTGGGTAAATCCAGGATAATCTCATTACCTGCCAGAGCATCCCATTGTCTCCATTCGTCCATAAAGGGTATCAAACCCTGCTGTTCAAAATCGGTAACAGCATGCACCAAATAGCGTAACAAAGACGCCGTCAGTTCATTGCGCGACACTGTTTTACCCAGGGCAGACTCAAGATCAGTCCACGGCTGATCCACCGACGACATCTCCGTCGCAGGAGTACGGATATTCAGCCCCACACCCACAACTACAGCGCAAGGTCCGGCGGATTCACCCGCCAGCTCCAATAAAATACCTGCCAGTTTATGGCCGTCCAGCAAAATATCGTTAGGCCATTTCAGTTGTGCTGACACCAACCCGTTATCACGCAAAGCACGCACCACCGCCACAGCAATAGCCAGACTTAAGCCACCCAAAGAAGTCGCGCCAGCATGAAACCGCCACAACAATGAGAGATAGAGATTACCACCAAGGGGTGATACCCACTGGCGACCTCGACGCCCACGCCCCATATGTTGGCATTCAGCAATGCAAACATAGCCAGAAGTATTTTCCTGTCTGGCCACTTCCAGCAACCGAGCATTGGTGGAATCAATTTCATAATACACATCGAGCTGTTGCACAGCCTGCCGCGTACCAGTATCCAATGCTGCAAGTATGCTGTCACGATTCAATAGCTCTACCGGCTGCGCCAGACGATAACCTTTACCGCGCACACAATAAATTTCCAAACCAGTATTTTGCAATGACTGCACCGCTTTCCACACAGCTGTACGACTACAGCCGGTAGCCTGCCCCAAGGCTGGACCGGACTGAAATTCACCATCAGCCAGTAGTGTCAAAATCGTTTGAGCGAGAGTCATTATCCA
>WFQM01000264.1 GCA_015487095.1 Gammaproteobacteria bacterium
ATTGTTATCAAGGACGCCACAGTCGGTGGTACATTAAGCGTTACATCCAATAATGGACTGGCCGCCAATGATGCCGCTATGGGTGAAATGGGCGTTGGAGATATCACTGCCGCCACTATCAACCTGAACGCCAGCGAAGGTGCCATTGTCAGTCAGTCCAGTAATCTGGTCGCAGATGCTATCACCCTGACGGCCGCATCCGGCATTGGTAGTGGTAGCGATGCCGCCACCGCCATTAACACCAATGCTGCCACATTAAGCGTTATTAATGCTTCTTTTGATGCGTCGGGTACGCCATCAACCGGCACGACCACAGGAGTGGTCAATATTAATAATACCGGCAACGTCACCATTACAGACCTTCGTAACTATGGTGATATCCGCTTGACCATGGCCAACTCCGGCAATATTACCCTGGGCGTGACAAGCAGCAGTGGTGCCATTGACGCCAACTACGGAGGCAACATCAGTGATGCCGCCTACGCAGGTGATGTCACTATCGAGGGTGCGGGAGCCAATACTTTTTCGACCCAGGGCGTGGGCACCCTTTCGGGTAATGCCGACATTATTGCTGAAAATCTTACTGTGAATAATGTTTCCCGGTTTGGCACCCAAACCAGCCCCATAGGATTAAGAGTGAACAATGACTTTACGCTGATCGCCAACCAGGGTGCCGTATACTACCTTGGCGGTCGACCAGGGACAATTACCACCACGGCTGACTTGTTGCAACTGGCTATCCGGGGCTTCACTGGCATATCGAGCCAGCAACTCATTGATATTGAAACCCTGGGTGAAATTGATCCGGCCATTTTTACGGAAGTCAGAAACTACAACTACGATGATGTTGCCCTGCTGCTGCCAGCCGACCAGCGTTACGACTATGATGACGATGAAACAGAAAATGAGGAAGAGGAGAAAGCAACAGGCGAGCGCGGCCGAAAAGAAAAATAACAAGTCATTACCCAGCACTGGGAACATGCACACAATAAATATGCGGGGGAGGTCAGTTGGTCATTCGTTGTATCGAGTTTACAGGGTAGAATGACGGGCTCATTCAGGATTATTAAAACAGTTAACATGTTTCGTATACACCTGTGGCATTGTCAGCATACTATCCACGATATACCTACCCATGACGTTTGAGATTCAGGTTAAAGAGCAGTCTGCTCCTGGCGTAATGCCGCCCCAATTGCCGGTAAACAATGCGCTTGTTGGGATTCCGAAAGGGGAGTATCACAGTCTACAATCGTATTGATATCCAGATGCCGGACTGACATGCCCAAAGCGTTATTCAAATATTCGGCCAGGCCCGGGATTGGTATCTCAGTGGGTGCCAGCACCAGCCCGACCACTGGCGGCTGAGAAAAATAACGGTCGTAATAATCCAGTGAGCGTTGTATTTCCAGTACCAGACGATCAAATTCGGTGCTGTCTGCAACATTACCTTCAGAGTTCAAACCATCATCGTCACTTACGCTCCGGGCCAGATATTCATAACCGAGATCCAGTGTACGGGCAAAATACAATGTGGATTGACGTGCCACCACCACCAGACCCTGTTCACGGGTAAGGTAGATCATGGCAACGCCCGCTTCGTTTTCCGGTAAAGATAAAATAATATTGCGCAACACCAGTTCAGGAATATCAATCGTGGTGAGATTGACATCGGCATTCTGCAACTGATCGACATGTGTACGTACCGTGGATGTTCGTGATACCACCACGTACAGTTTATTTTTCTGGCTATATGCACCACTGCCCGGTGCGTCAAATACATCAATTACCGCATCGTCGATATGAAAGTCAATCAGGTCTTTCACTTGCCAACGCACTGCGGCACGTAATTCATTGGGTGGCACATCCGGTGCATCGACGCTCAGTACACTGTATTCACCCAGTCCCATGACGGTGGTGCAGGTATGTTTTGCCAATGAAAACTCGTTGGCTTTTTTCTGCAATTGTCTTTCATGATTACTGCCTTTGTTCCAAGGTGAAAAATCACAGACTTTCAAACAGGGTTTTTCTTTGCCAGGGCTTAGTGTAACTATGGCTATTCCCGCTTCGCTCGGCACGATTGCAGCAATCAGTGGATTTTTATTTTTCCCCAGTAATGAAAACATGAAAGCAGACTCCGTTGTGTAGCATAAATAATCAAGGCATATAGTGGACAACTATTTGTCGTTGGGTTCGTGGGTTACCGGATGTACCGCCCGCCGTACCTGTGCTGGTAATGGTGTACACATTATTGATGCCGTTAATGGTCAGTGTGCTCACTGTGGTAGTCACCCATGCCTGGCCACTTAGCATGGTGTTGTTGGTGCTCACGCCTGCACCACCATTAACTGTTACATCCCATATTGCCCAATCGACACCACTTTCTGCGGCATACAATGCCTGTGATGAATACCATTCATCAATGGTTTCTTCTGAGCCCGATACCAGCATCTGTGTCATTAAAGCACCCAATGCCGCCAGTGCAGTGATCACAAAAATTGCGGCAACTAACGCAGCACCACGTTGCCGGGCGGGATGCTCTTTACTTATTAGCGGCAGAGAAGCTAATGGCTTTATTTTTGTCATCATGGTGTATTTCTCACATGAATTTCACGATAAAGCTGGATTATTTCTCCAGTGTTTGTGTCGGCAATCTGTAAATCCACACGCAATACGCCTGTGGATTGCGGTGTGCCCGGAGCATAAACAAACGTTACCGCTGAAACGCTATTTATTAACAAGGGATCACTGTTGCTCCAATCCACGGCTCCGTTATAATTTGTCAGGCCGGTGGCAGAGAACCAGTGCAGGTTATCGCCATTCAGGCCCACTTCAACGGTTTGGTCCGCGATGGAAAAATGTTTGCCCGGTGATTCCACTGTAAACTGTTGCCCGGTAAAATTTAGAATCCGGCCGTTGGTGGTGCCATCATTTCCCGGGCCTGTGGCTGTCGTTGCTACGATGCCGGATATCGGTGTTGCGGTGTTACCCGCTTGTAAATCCGCAGGTGATGTATTGGCAATTATCAGCACATCACCTGTCTCATAATTTAAACTGGTACCGACAATGTAGAGACTGGTAAGGTTGGCATTTTTGCGAAAACGAAGATTGATGCGAGAAAATTCTGTACCAAAATTATCAAAACGTTCTACATAACGCCCCCCAGCGCGGCTGCGTGCAAATTCAATACCTGTGCCACCAGAAAGTACGGATAAACTATTGGGTACAGCCTGATGTACTTCACGCGCGAGCCGTTCCAATGCCAGGCGTCCTTTGGCTACCAATTCTGCCCGTGCCTTGCTGTGAGTATAAGCCTGCATGGCTTTGGCGATAAACGGTGTGAGTATTCCGGCAATAATGCCCAGTAATACAATCACGGTAATCATTTCGATGAGGGTGAAACCTGAGTGCCTGGCTTTCCGTGGGAGCATCAAAAATTTACCCGATAAGCTGAAATAGAAATGGTTTCATTGCTGGAAGATGTTACGTTGACAGTAATCAAGCGCAAGTCTGCGGTAGGCACGGTATTCCAGTTTACGCCGGGCTGCACCACACTGACGTTCACTGTGTAACCGGTATAACCGGGCATATCAGTGCCTGACGAGTCTTGCGGCGGGCTTTGATTCAGTCCGTGGTAATCATCAATGTCATCGTAAGTGGCTCGCGACTCGCCATCTGTACCGATGGCGATTACAGCCGGTCCTGTGGCACAGGAGCCACTGGCAGTATTAACGCAACCGCCACCGAGTGGTGTTGCTTCATTCCATTGTTTACGCAGGATTTCATCCATAAAGGCATTGGCCACGGCCAGTGCCTTTTGTCGTAGATATGGTCGATGACTGTTGCCGACATTGTTCATAAACAGTGCTGTCATCCCTGCCAGCATTACGCCGACCAATGTGATAACCATAACTGTTTCGATCAGGGTAAAACCGGCTTGCTGGTATCGTTTGTTCACCGTACAAACCCCGTAATGTTTTCCACTGTTACGTTGTCGCTGTCTGATCCTTTACTCAAGGTGATCGTCAGTGGTACACCCAGTCCGAGAGGATTGCCGTAGGCATCAAAAACAATTGTGGCGGTGGTGTCCAATGTGATGTCCGACCAGGTCTTTGTATAACCTATCGAGCCGGTTAATGGATGTGTAATGGCCGTACCATTCTGGGTCACGGTATAACCTGTTCCGTTAATTGCAATTTGATAATTACTTGCCCCGGAATGGCTCATGGATTTATTTTGTGCATAGCGTATGGCTTGCACCAGTTCGCCTGATGCGGCAGCCACATCAAAAGTATTTCGATTGAATTTACTGAAGGCCAATGCTGATAGTGCGCCAGTGATTACGATTACCATAATCAGTTCGACCAAGGTAAAGCCTGCCTGTCGTTTGTTAAGTTTCCTGATCATCAAGGGGACTCACGCCAGTATAAATAACGGTCGTCGCCACGAAAAATACCAAAAGTGGCTGTGGCTGAAGGATTGTCGTCGTAAAGGTTACCGTCCAGAAGTTGATCAATAGTATCGTAATCGTATTGCAGCCAATCGGGCCAGACAGTGTTAAGGATACTGCTGCCACCGGGGTTACCTGCGCCGGTAAGAGTTAATGTCAGATTGCCCGCGCCGTTGGTTAGTGTTACCGGGCTTGTGGGGGCCGCTGTAGCAGTAATATTGATATCGGTTTTGGTGTAATTGTAACTGGAGCAGGAGTCATCAGCATTCAATGTCCAACCACTATTGACATTAAAAAACCAGCTGGTGATCGGCATGAGCAGACTGTCACCCACTTGGCTCATGGTGCCATGCACATCCTGGGCATAGGCTCGGCCAAAGCGTTGCAAATTACCCACAGGGCTGATGTTGCGTGGCGTATCATTGGCACTGGCTTCACCATCACTTACAGCCGACAGTGAAATTGTCAGGTCGCTGGTGAATGGAGCCACCTGCCCGACATTACGTTCGTAGGTAAAATCATCTGCACTGGCACCGCCAAGGGTAAAGGTTAGTGAGCCATTATTATTATCAACACGGGCGAGCGTGCCTGCTGTTGTGGTAATTCCTATTGCCAGCACACCATTTTCATCTAACTGCGAATTATCAGCAGTGGGATAACTGAGGCTGATACCTCCAATGGTTAGTTTAGCCCAGGTGCCGGTATAATTTGCAGTAGTGGTATTCACTGCACTTGTTGCCATTGCAGTGACGGTGGGGTTGCTCAGATAATCAAAACCTTCTCCCAGATAAGTGAATGCAGTGCCACTTGTGCAGGTGTTGGCAAAACTGCCATCGGTGGTGCTGGTAACAAAATGATCCGGATAGAAACGCCCCACATTGGCACTGGCTGTACCTGTTACATCCCCACCGCCCAGATAATCACCATCGGCCACACTGGGAGTCAGGGTGATAATACCAACTTCATCCCAATGAAAATCAATACCGGTATCGATACCGGTGATAAAGCCATCAAAGCCCGAGGTGAATGCAATGGCTGGATTATTTGCTGCACCAGCTGCCACCAATGCCGGTGTCAACACCACTGACTCCGGGATGCTTTCCTGACCGTAATTCGGTGTGCTATTACCCAGTGCATTCACTGCGGTTACGGTGACCGAAAAGGTATCGCCTGCGGCCATAAATGCAGCACCATTTTCATCAGTGGCAGTACCGGGATTTACAAAACTGTCACTACTGCGTTCAATTGCACTTAATATAAAATCAGCGGGTTTGACCACAAAGGCATCGCTGATGCCACGAATGCCTGTAGGTAAATCAACGCTTACTGAATCATCTTTCGTGGCGAGAGTGATTTGTCCCACATCAGCATAATTAACAGTAACTACTGCCTGGCCATTATTGAACGTCACGGGCTGTGTCGAACCAGCATCGGCTGTTGTTTCATCAGTAAAGGCATTCACTGTGTTGATAGTGACAGGCAGCGTGCCTGTTCCTGGGTTATTGTATGTTGACCAGAATTTGAGGTTTTTTGCACCGGTGTATGCTTCGATAATACCGCATACCGGATCAGTCGGTGTTACGCCATAGGCGGCCAGATATAACGGGAAATCACTGGCTGCTGTTTGTGCTGGAATCGTATTATCCACAACACCTGAAAATGGCACTGCCAGTGGTGATGCAGTCACAGTAAAGCCATTAGGTGAAAACACCAGATTACCTTCAGTATCATCATCACGAATGACGCCATCATAAGCATCAATATCAATGCTGGTTGTACCACTTTGATAATCAAGATCAAAAATAGCCACACCATTATCTGTCACATCAAATGTGTAAGTGGCCAAACCATCATTGGCCACGGCATCAGAAAAATTAAGTGTCGTACCAGTGTTAAGCGTCCAGGAGCCAGTGGCGCTTTGTGTATCCAACGTAATATTTCCAGTGTAACCGGTATAAGTTGCGCCACCCGATAATTTGGCGGTAACCGTAATGGCTTCTGTCAGACAATTAATGCCAGTGTTGTTATGTGAAATAACAAAATGATCCAGTGTTAAGTTGCAAGGATGTGTGGCGTTCATATCGGCCTGGATTTCAACCTGGCTGCGCACAATGTTGTAAATGCGTGCCTCATCAATGGAGCCATTGGCGGAGTTGCCCGTCATAGAGCCCACTATGTACGAACTACGATTGTCACCAAAATACAATGTATCCATCTCTCCCAGCACGCCGTTCGTGGGATAAGTCTGTGAGACATCGAGATTGCCGTTGATATAAATTTGCAGCCGGTCATTCGGTAGATCCCAGGTAACGGCTATGTGTACCCAGACATTGGCGGGAAAATTATTATTGCCACCTTCGGGACGCCAGTCACCATCCACACTGTCTTCCAGGCCAAAGCTCAGGCGACTGTTATTTTGTAGAGATAGATAAAAATATTTCCCACTACTGGCCAGGGAGGCATCCATTAACTGACGATCACCATTATTACCATCCCAGGGGACATTGCTTTTGTACCAAAAATTAATAGTGCCAGCATTGCCAACATCATTGTTGATATCAACACCGGTATCAACAGCATCATAAACAGCACTTGATGTATTGGATGGGAACTCACCGTAACCACATGTGCCCGGAGTGCCGACGACTACAGGGTTTGCATTTGCAGGTACAGCTGTTCCAACGGCTACACCATGGTTACCATTACCACTGCTGTCCACCACGCTACCCCATACCACATCATCCATAGCATAATAGGCGAATGCATCGGTAGGACAAGGACGTGTTTCTGTCATAGCGATACCGACCTGTGCAGCGCTGAGAGCTGCATTGTAAATACGCACTTCATCAATCATGCCGTCAAATTCACGGCCACTAAAACCTTGATCAGCCCCAATTTGTAACGGGTCATTATTATTAATAAGATTTTCAGTATATGTAGTTGATCCACGATTAACGCCATCGATATAAATTATCTGGCTGCCACTATTGGAATAGACAATAGCAATGTGATACCAGGTTCCCGGAATCAGTGTTACACCACTGCTGTTAAACTGGCGGGTAGTACCAGCAGAGTTTTGCCACCACCAGTTAATGTTAGCGCTGCTATTAATATGAAATTCGTAATTTTCATCTTTAGAGAGAATGCTCATTAATCCACTACCCGGAATGGAATTCGGCCTGATCCAGGTCATCACTGTCAGGTTATCTGAGATATCCAGTAATGCATTATCGGCGACTTCCACAAAGTCAGTGCTGCCGTTGAGTGCTGCACCATTGCATACCTGTGCAGGTGCCGTAGTTGCAGAACCCATGCGCACCCCGTCAAGCCCGTTACCGGTGCTGTCAACCACTTCACCTGCCGTACCCGTCCAGCTGGTTTCATCCATGCGCCATTCTCCAACTGCCGCAGGCAAGGTTACTGGTGGTGTGCCATTGAACTCCACAACAAACCAGCCAATATCTGCACGCTGTCCGGTAAAATTACGGCGCATATTAATCGAGGTGGATGATAGCTCCAGCGTTACCGAACTGACGCCGGTAATATCATCACCATTATAATTATTCATGCCCATGTTTTGTCCGCTATAGGCTTGTACTGATGCGAATGCCACCGAACGATTGACATCGATGGTGCTGATGGCAATGGTATTTTGTGCATCGCCACTGTTGAGAAGTTCGCTGCCATGTTGCACAGAACTACCATCATTCAACTCCACCACTTGCCAGATAATTTCATCAATCCGGTCGCCAACAGAATCACGGTCTATACGCAATGTCGTGGAATCAATCAATTGCGCACGAATCATGCGCTCATCAACATCCGGGCCGGAATCCGGGCTGAGAAAACCCACCAGAGCAAAACTGGAAGCAGTATTTACCGCCGTTGGCAAAGTGATATTGATGCTGCCGGTACCGCTGGACATGGCAGAGCTGCCCGTTTGTACATTAATGTCTGCTGCGTTGGTAAATTCCACCACCTGCCAGTCGATAATATGACTGCTGTTACCATTGCTTGCCCTGAATTGCACATTGGTATTACTGGTAAGTCTGCCGGTGGAGGGATCATCCGAACTCCAGATTGAATCTGTATTCCGGGGAGTTTTTGAGTACAATACAAAGGCTTGGCTGGTAGAACTGACAGCAGTAATGGGCACATTCAGTGTCGAAGAGGTTTGATTCACTTCACCACGTTGTACCGATACGCCGGAACTGAACTCCATCACATACCACTGAATATTGATCGTTGAGGTTTCATTCGTTACCCGTACAAATTCAACGGCAGTACCTGCGCTATTGATTCTGCCTCGCACCGTGGAGCCTGGTGGCCGATTGCTGGAGGAGCGGGTCTGAAACATCAAAAAAGACCGGCCGGGGTCAACGGCGGTAATACTGACCGATATAGTACCGTTGCCGGAACTGATTGCTATGCCACTTTGTACCTGATTAATGGTTGCTGAATGCACCGCAGAAAAATTGCCCGAAAAGCATAAAAAAACAAATATCCATAAAAACCGGGCAATAAATTTTTTCGGCAAAAAACCGTTCTGGAATAGCCTTGCCAAAATTATTTTTTTTTCATGGCATACAAATAACATCACAATGTCTTTCCCAAAAAACAAGCCAGACAGCTTGCGCGGCCTGGCTTTGTTTCAATAGTTTTTCACGACATGGGCAACAGTTGCCCTGGTGATAAACCGGGTCGTTAATTAACAGCCTGTGCCGAGAACAGTGCTGATAACCGGAGCAGCAGGAGCGACTGCTTCTGTATAAGTAAAACTACAGGTGCCTGAGCCATTGGTAATGGTTAATACGACAGGTGGGCCAGGAACCGTTGAACCCTGAAAATCCAGCCCGGCACCTACGTTAAGGCCTGCCAGATTAACAATTGTGGCTGCATTAGGATAACCGTTTTGATACGTTACAGTAGTACCTTCAATTGTTGCTGTAGAGTTGTCAATCAAAAATGCCGCATGGGCAATAGCGGCCGCAGAAGAAACTGCACCACGCGCCCCGGCGATAGAAGCACCTTCTGCCCGGGTAGACAAGTCAGCAAATTTTGGTAAGGCCGTTGCCGCCAGAATCCCTAAAATCACAATAACCATTACTAGTTCAATAAGGGTAAAACCGCTTTGTTTCTTCATGTCACTTCTCCAACTTTATATTCTTTAATGTGTCAATATACCCGTGGCGATTGAAATTTAAGTCTAATTGCACGCCCTATTTGCTCCATGGCTGCGTTGTTGTTCTTGCAATAGAACGACTATTACGCGTTATTTCACCTTGCCATGAAACAAATGTGACGCACACTTAAACCTAAATCTCAAACGCCATGGGTATAGTTCGGGGCGGTTGTACCCATAATTGTTCTGACGCAGCCCCATTCGTTGTAACTATCGGTCGTACTTAAAAAAATCTTTATATATTATTGGCTATTTATTTGATTGCGACTTCGGATAAATTCCACATAGGTAGAAATACACCCAGGGCCAGAACTAATACAATTCCTGCGATGATCACGGTTAATATAGGTTCAATACGTGCGCTAAGTTTGTCGATGTCATTTTCCACTTCAGCTTCGTAAAATAAAGCGACTTCGGCCAGCAATATATCAATGGAACCGGTTTCTTCACCTACCGCCATCATTTGCATTACGAGGCCATCAAACAAACCGGTAGCCGCAGCAGTACGTGTAATGGACTCACCACGTTCGATACCCGTTTGCATACCCAGTAAGCGTTCTTCTACATAATGATTATCCAGCGCCTTGGCCACCACAGTGAGTGCGGTAATCAGTGGCACACCCGCTTTTATGGACATGGAAAAAAGCCGTGTAAATCGCGCGAGTGTGGCGCGATAAATAATATCGCCAGCCAATGGTAGTTTGAGTTTTTGTTTGTCCCAGCGATAACGGCCAGTGTCGGTTTTTATGTAATGCCGTATACTTAATGTAGTCATCACCAATATACCTAGCAGCTCCGGCCAATAAGTCACACTAAAATTTGAAACATTCATCAGGATCAATGTTGGCAGCGGCAACTCTGCGCCAAATCTGGAAAACACACCTGCAAACGAAGGAATCACAAATAAATTAATAATGGCGATAGCGATGGAAATTGCGATGAGCACAAAACCGGGATAACGCAGCGCAGATTTAATCTGGTTACGTGTGCGCTTGTCACGTTCCATATAACGTGCCAGCTGATTAAAAATTTCATCCAGTTGACCTGTGGTTTCACCAATACGAATCATTGATACATAAAACAGCGAAAATATTTCCGGGTGTTCATTAAATGATGTCGCCAGATCCCGGCCGGATTCCAGGCTTATTGTTACATTACGAATAGCTTTTGCCAGAGTGGTGTTTCTAGTAGATTGTGACAAACCATGCATGGCGCTTAACATCGGCACGCCCGCTTTGGTAAGGCTGTACATTTGTCGGGAGAATTGAATGATGTCAGTGTCAGTTACTTTTTCGGTAAAAAATTTACCGAAATCAATTTCAGTGGATGCGCCCATTTTTGCCGAGCTAATATCGATAGGGATGACGCCATTTTCCAATAGTTGTGAAGCTACTGCATCTGAGCTCACGGCTTCCATGGTGCCCTCAATAGCATCACCTCGATGACCGCGTGCTTTATATTGAAAAAGTGGCATAGGTTAATCCATCAATGCTCATCGATCCAGCCACTGATGCGAATGACTTCATCGATGGAAGTAACGCCCTGCTCAGCCAAAATTAGACCATTTTCCAACAAAGGGGTGAACTGTTTTTGTGCTAATGCACATTTTTTGAATGTTGCGTAATCCTGATGACGCAAGGCGTCGGCAAGTTCACCAGTAATATCCAGCATCTCGTGTATTGCGGCACGACCATGATAGCCGGTATGTCCACATGCAGGACAACCGGTACCGTGTTGGAAATTCATTTCCGTAGCACGCTCTTCATCCACGGCTGCTTTCAGCCAGGCCAGTTGACCTGCATCCAGTTCATGGGTAACGGTACATTTATCACAAATACGACGCACCAAACGTTGTGCAACAATGGCATGCACTGCCGAGGCTATCAAAAAGCCCGCTACCCCCATGTCGATAAGCCTTAAAGCAGTACTGATGGCATCATTGGTATGCAGAGTTGACATCACCAAATGACCGGTAATTGACGCACGCAGGGCAATTTCTGCTGTTTCCTGGTCACGAATTTCACCAACGAGAATAATGTCTGGGTCTTGTCGCAATGCGCTACGTAATACTCGCGCAAAATCCAGTCCTACCTTCTGATTGATTTGCACCTGATTAATACGAGGCAAGCGATATTCCACCGGATCTTCCACGGTAATGATTTTCTTTTCTGGTGTGTTTAATTCGTTTAATGCGGCATACAGCGTTGTAGTTTTACCACTACCGGTCGGACCGGTGACTAACAATAAACCGTGAGGGCGGTGAATGGCTTTTTCCAAGCGGGCCCGGATATCATTTGACAAACCAATTTGATTCAGACCCTGCACACCTGTGGAGTGATCCAGCAAACGCATTACCACCGCTTCACCATACTGTGTTGGCATGGTAGAAAATCGCACATCGACTGCCCTGTTTTTTAACTTAATATTAAAACGACCATCTTGCGGTAAACGTCGTTCGGCAATATCCAGGCCAGCCATTAATTTAAGACGCGACACCAATGCAGCCACAATAGCTTTTTCATCCATCACCTGTTCGTACAAAACACCATCAATGCGACGACGAATACGTAATACAGTTTCGTCGGGTTCAATATGGATATCAGAGGCATGGGTTGCCATGGCCTCTTCAAATATTGTTTCAATCAACCGGACTACCGGTGCATCAGATTGACTGACAATTTTGTCTAATGATGCGAGGTCAAAGACATTTTCCACCATATCTTCGCCAATTTCTGTGGCAAGGTTTTGTATTTCAGTACCGTGCTGGTAAACCTTGTCGATGGAGGCGACCAAGTCTCCCTCTTTTACTACGGCAACTTTAATCGGGCCTTTCACTACCCGTACCAGGTCATCGTAAGCAAAAATATTGGTCGGATCAGCCATGCCAACCAATAAGCCATCCGGTGTATCTTCCAGCGCCAGTGCCCGGAACCGGCGCGCTGCTGTTTCCGGGATTTTATTCACTACATCTGGTTTGAATTGAAAAACGCTCAAATCGACAAAAGGCACATTGAGTTGACGAGACAATAAATTAAGCACGTCATCTTCTTTTACATAACCATTTTCGATCAGGACACGGCCAAGTTTGTGGCCGGATTTTTTCTGTTCATTTAGCGCTGCAATCAATTGTCCTTCGGAAATGAGCTTGTGCTCAACCAGCAAGTCACCCAGACGAATACGTTTTATCTGTGCTGACATGTTTATTCCTCAAACTCGTCCAGCACATGATTAGCATCCGTACGCACAGGTGCTACAGATGTTAATGCCACGATGCGTGTCTGTATGTATTTCAGCACGGCACTATCCAGGCCGCCAGCACGTTGTGCCCGCTGAAAAGCATCCAATGCGCGTGCAGTTTCACCCATGGCATCCTGTGCCAAAGCCAGTCCCATCCACCAGTGCGCTGTCTCGGGGTGCCGTAATAAAATTTGCTGATAGACTTGCGCCGCTTGTGCATGTTTTGCTACTTGCTGATACAGGGCTGCCAGCAAGGCATAATATTCCGGGTCAGCGGCCACGGTTGGACGTGCCCGTTCCAATACCGCGACAGCGTTAACAATATCACCCTGATCCACCAGAATACGGGCATATAGTTTTGCCAGTGGCGCAGCATCCGGCATCAGATGCAAGCCTTCGTTCAAGCTGTTTGCAGCCTCACTTATGCGACCGGTATTTAACAAAATTGCCGCCAGCGTTTCACGAGCCCGAAGATGAGCCGGTGAAAAAGACAATGCTTCTTTCAGAGCTAGTTGTGCATCCTGAGGGTTATTACGAGATAGCATCTGTATTGCACGTTGAAAGGCCAATTGTGATTGTTGTTCGCCAGTAAGTGGGTGGATGGTTTTATTGATGTTTTGTTCGCTGCTGATAGGTGTTGCTTCAGTTATATTTTCAATATTTGGAGCGATGGATACGGGCGTCACTTTTTTTGTAACAGACTTTTTTATAATGGTTTCGATAGTTTTTATTTTATCAACGAGAGAAAGGTCAGGGGTTACCGTTGTGGATAATGTGGTTGTTTTTGTATTTTCCGGCACAATGTTCATGACAAAGTCGGGTGCTTCTTGTTTAGGTGCGATGGCCATCATATTTTCTGTTAGCACTGTTTGTTGTTGGCTGCCCAATGAATAAGCCACCAGTACACCGCTCACAAAAACCACCGCCACTATGGTGATGATCAAAGCCATATAATTAATTGAAAATTCCACAGGCTGTGTTATTGAGCCACTGGTGCCAAGCCCGTTTAAAGGCGATGATGCTACCCTTGAAGTGCGGCGCTGTTCGAGGTCGCGTAACATTTGATTAATCAGACTCATGCATCAGGCTCCCAGGCTCATTGCCGCCGCAGCTGCTGCGGCACCCATAGTAGAAACAATCGCCGTGCCCATACGCGCAAAACCGGAAGTCGGCAATGGCATTGTGCCATCAGTATCTTCCGCAGCCAGTTGTAAATGTTGCAAAGTAATATGAGATGCACCCTGACCATAAGCTACCATCAACATTTTATGCGCCAATACATTAATCACTCGTGGCACGCCCTGACTGATATAATGTAAGATCTCCACCACATTCCGCTTAAACAGTGGCTTACCATGGTAACCAGCGACCAGTAATCGGTGTGCCAGATAACCTTCGATACCGTTAATATCGATAGTTTCAAGCTCTTGGGAAAAAGTAATGCGCTGACGTAACTGCCGAAGTTTATTTTGTGACAGCCGTTCATCCAGCTCGGGTTGTCCAAATAGCACCACTTGAAGTAGTTTGTTTTTTTCGGTTTCCAAATTGGTCAATAGACGCAAAGCTTCCATGGACTCATCAGGCAAGGCCTGTGCCTCATCCAGAAATAAAACTACCTGTTTGCCTTCGGTATTTAATTTAATCAGGCGATCATTGATCAATGACAAAATGCGATGCTGACCCATGTTGCGGGCATATTTTATATCCAGTTCATCGGCCAGGGCCATGCGCAAACCCGCCGGTGTCAAACAGGGATTAGGCAACCAGGCGGTAACAAAATTATCATCCAGGATATTCAACACCTTGCGACACAACAGTGTTTTTCCTGTGCCCACCTCACCGCTGATTTTTATAAAGCCTTCACCGCTGCGCAATGCTACCAGTAAAACATTCAAGGCCTCTTGATAGCTCCCGTAATTGTAAAAATAACTGGTATCAGGCGTAATAGCGAAAGGCATTTCCTGCATGTCAAAATATTCCAGATACATGGATTTTCACCGCCGTTTTTACATTATTCCGCTGCGATATCACTAACAGAAGATGGTGAGCCAAAATGAGTGATCTTGCCAAAACGTTCTGTGACCTTTTGCATTTCATCAGCCCAGAGATTATCGTTATCGACAACAATCGGTCGTAATAAAATGACTAATTCGCTCTTGCGAGTGACTTTTTTCTCATGCCGGAACAAACCACCGATCAGCGGTAAATCACCCAATAAAGGCACTGAAGTTTTTTGATTTCTGGTCTGGTTTTGCATCAAGCCACCAATCACAACTACCTGACCACTGCGCGCACGCACAATGCTGTCAGACTCCCTGATCATGCTCAGTGCCAAAGGAACACTAAGCTGGCTGCTTGAAGATAAACTGATTTGCTTGACACGTTCAGTCACTTCACTGACGGACGGATGAATATGCAAAGTCACCATGCCGTCTTCACTGATCTGTGGGATTACGTCCAGCGCCACACCTGAGAAAAACGGGGTTAATTCAACGTTAACAGATTGATTGGCACTGGCACCACCGAGTGCGGTATTGGTATTCGTATTAACATCGGTGACAAAAAACTCGTCAGTCCCTACCTTGATAACGGCTTTTTGATTATTAACGGTAGATACCCGAGGACTGGATAGCACATGTACATCACCCTGTGTTTCAAGAAATTCCAGAAAACCGGTAAAGTCGCCAATATCGAGACTCATGGCAAACATACCACCAAAGGCCGAAGCCACATTGGAACGCAGGCCAGACAGATCGGCCGGATTCAGGGCATCGGTCTGTCCTTGCAAATTACTGGCGCCCGAAGTAAAAACACTGGAACCACCAAACTGCCCGGCAATGATACTGTCCCCGTTTTTACCTTTGCCCAGCGCAGACCAGTTAACACCTGATTGAAAACCATCACTGAGTTCCACTTCCAAAATTTTTGCTTCGAGGATGACCTGTCGCTCAATGACGTTTTGTGTCGTTTGTAAATATTTCGATACGGCACGTAACTCTGCTGGCATGGCACGTACCACAACAATGCCTGACTGTGCATTGACAATAACCTTGCGACCTTCTTCACTGCCAATGATGGCCTGCAATGCTACGGTCAATTCTGTCCAGAAACTGGATTCGGAGCGGGTACTTACCTGACTGCCGGAAACGGCTGTGTTTTTGCTCGATCCGCTGCCATTATTTGTACCGGAATTACCAGTGTTTCTTCCCGAACCTGTTCCTGAACGATTTTTTGGGGATGTCTGAACCTGTCCAGAGCTTACACGTACATTTGATAATCCTGAACGTTTTACATTGAGATAATCGATGGTAAATATTTTTGAACGCAATTTGGCGGGCAATACCTCATAGCCATTCCTGGTGCGATTAAATTCATAACCATAAACGGTGCGCACTGTTTCCATCACTTCATTAATGGTGACGTTTTTCATGCTCAGGGAGATTTTCCCTGTCACACCCGGATGGGCTACCATGTTGTAAGGCGTATCTTTTACCAGACTCATAAAGAATGTTCGTGCATTGACACGGTCAACGGTAATATCAAACCTGCGTTCTATAGGAGCCTGGCTAATACCTGAAAATTCAATATTCAATGGCGGCATCAATGCGGCAGATACCTCCGGTGGTAGTGTTCCCGGTTTGTTTTTTACAGAGGCTTGTTGGGTGATTTTTTGCAGGCTTTTATTGATTTCATCTGCAACACTGCCACCTCGGGGCGGTTTGGTCGAGCATGATGTTAACAATAATGTGATGATAACGACCATCAACATAAACTTTTTTTCAGTTTCCATTGTTATTTCCCTTGCCTCGATGACGTCACCTGAGACAATGACTTAATGTTTTTCTTCAACATCATTAACGTAATTTTTCGTCCGCCGATGCGCAGCCGTACCGCAGAAGGCTGAATGTTTATTACCTTTGCACCATTAATACGATCACCATGGGATACCACGGTGTCATTAATCACCGCTGTTCGTCTTTGTGCAGATATTAATGTTGATGTCAGTATCCAGCGCGGCTGCTGGATTTTCTGAGGTGATGCAGAAGCTGTCGTCGTTACGTTTGGCGGGCGTGTAGGGTCTTCCAGCGCCGCTTGTAATGGCATGACCAGTAATAGCATTGTTGTCACAATCATTGTGATCTGGTTGTTTTTCAGAAAATCACACACCGATCCAGCCCTCATGCAGGCTCAGAGTATGTACCGTAATTTCTACATTGGCCTTTGGGTATTTTGTAACACTGTATTCCACATTGTCCCAGTACAGGCTCCAAGGCATGGTTTCCAGTGAACGCAGATAATTCAATGTTTTGAAATAATTACCTTCAAACACAATACGCAGACCGTGTTTGTAGATTTCCGGTTGCTGTGTACGGTTACTGTTTTTTTCATTTTCGTTGCCCTCTTCTGTCGGGAATAATGGTTGTACACCGAGGCTTTCCAGACTGGTTAACACCAGCCCACTTTCTGCATACAGCATGTCACGCAACACACCAGCCATTTGTGCCGGCTGAATAAATTCGATAGTCAGGTCTTTCTGTTGCTGCTTTAATTTTCCCAACAGCGTTTGCAATTCACTTGCTCGGGCATTGATATGTGTGACCTGGCTGCCGCGCAATGCTGCCGACATTTCCTTGATTTTTTCGGTAACCGCTTCAGCTTGCTGATTGGTGTTATACATCTCGACAACGATCTTTTTTTGCTGAATTTCCTGTGGGCTCAATAACACGATATCCCAAAACAAAAACATCACCACAATAATGCCCGTGGCAATCAAGCTCCGTTCACGTAACGAAAAGGCTTCAAAACGCTCTCCCCATACGGTAAAACGATTTTTCATGGTGATACCTCCGTCAGGGTACGGGACTGTGGTGGTTCTGTGCCGGTGTATACGGTGAAATCAACAAAACGGGCATTCGATTTTTCACGCTGAATTTGCAACAAA
This sequence comes from Gammaproteobacteria bacterium, assembly GCA_015487095.1. GTDB lineage: Bacteria > Pseudomonadota > Gammaproteobacteria > SZUA-152 > SZUA-152 > SZUA-152. The sequence goes on from WFQM01000264.1 coordinate 17,809, forward strand.
CCAAACTCAGTACCACTCAATGCACTTTCACTGGAGAGTTGTTGTAAAAATATCGGCACCAATGCCGCTTGCAACGATCTGCCGCGAATCACCAAACCTTCACCACCGGCCTGTACGCTAAAACCGGTAAGCCACACTCCCTTGGGAGCCTGACGGGAAAAACTTTCCAGATAATTTGAGATGCCGTGCGTGTAACTGTTTTTTACCCGTGTCAGAGCAGTGACGACTTTTTGCCAGGCTGCCAATTCCTGCTCCAGACTGGCCAGCGCCAACTGAGGTGCTGTATCTGTTTTCATTCCAGCGAGGCGAACGCTCACTTCAGCCAATTGCGTGGAAAACTGTGTTTGCCGTTTTTTTAGCTGGGCCAAGTCGGTTTCCATTTGTTGTGTCTGTTGCACGCTCCAGCCGTACATTATGAAAAATACTATCAACACTACTGCACAAGTCTGGGTCAATACCTTGAACGACAGCAGCTTCCGTTCCTTGCGGAAAATGGGTTGAAACAAATTGACCTGCTGGTTGATCATGCCTGTTCTGCGTCCTTTGAAATGTTGTGTCACCGTTTTGGGTGGAATTCTTTTTTACTAACTCATTGAATCTCATTCGAATAAGGCAGATTTCATGTCGTAACCCAATAGCGACACCCCGGCCGACAAGCTTGAATCCATCGTGAGCCACATCACAAAACATAAATAATCAACAATTTGTGTAGAGGGTTGAATTTTCATTCTTTCCTGCCGTTATACGGGGCAATAACCGCTACTACTTTCCGGTTTTGGAGCGGGTACAGGAGAAATGATGTCCGACAAACAGCTGCTGCCGGTAAGTAAACCCCGTGTGCTGATTATTGATGACTCTCGCGTGGTGCGTGTTTCACTGAAAAAAATACTCAGTGACGAATTCGAGATTGTTGAAGCCAATGATGGCGAGGCTGGTTGGGAAGCATTGCTGGCCGATGAGCAAATTCAGGTGATACTTACCGATGCAGGTATGCCCCGACTGGATGGTTACGCGCTGATTGCACGTATTCGCGCCCATGACGATGTGCGTATCAATGATATTCCCGTGAATATGGTTACCGCAGCAGATGATGCGGCCGCCCGGCAGCGGGCATTGGATTTAGGTGCAACAGATTTTATTACCAAACCCTTTGACAAGGCTCAGTTGCTGGCACGGGTACGTGCTCAGGCACGACTGGATCAGACCACGAGAGATTTGGCACAAACCGCCGTAGCGTTGCGGGATCAGGCCACGGATGATGCACTTACTGGGGTCCGCAGCCGACGGTATTTGCTTAAACACGGCGAGCAGGACCTGGCTTTTGCCGCCCGTCACCAACAGAATTTATCCGTACTGGTAATCGCACTGGATGATGCCGATCGACTAAAAGCAAAATGCAGTATTACCACACTGGATCTGTTATTGATCGGGGTGGCCGGTTGTTTGCAAACCGCCATTCGCAAAGAAGACACCCTGGCACGCATTGCTGATACCCGGTTCGCTATTATCGCACCTACGCTGGGTGGTGCCGAAGCGCACAGGGTCTGCGACCGCATTCGCCAACAGCTTGCCAGCCAGCCTTTTAACGTGGGTGAAATGCAGATTTCATTGACGGTAAGCATAGGTCTGAGTAACCGTGGAATAAACAATATCAAACGTATTGAAGGATTCCTCACACTGGCAGAAAAATATGCGGCCAGTGCTCAGGCTGCCGGAGGTAATCGTTTGATGCCTGCTGAATGCGGCAGTGTACAAACGTCGAAAAAAAGCATCAGTATTGATGCCGCGCTGCGTATTCTCAGCAAAGGTGATTCTGAAAAGCTTACGCCACATATCGACATTATGCTGGAGCAACTCATGCCACTACTGGATTTTTGTAACCGGAAACAACAATGGGGTGCTGATCTTGAATTAGCCGCTATTCGTCAAAAGGCCGGGAGTTTGTCAGGCTCGGGTGAATACAGCAAAAGGAAGCTGTCTTGAACCCATCAGATTCCTGGCCAGTATTGCTATCCGGCCAAAAAATCAACCGCTTTGTCTTGTCGAAACTGTTGGTTTACTTTTTTTCAGGAGTTTTCAATTTGGAGAATGAGGGAACCTGACCGCAGGAAATAGCGTTTATAGGCTGTTGTCAGATAAAAACTGCTTTGATATCAACAATAAAGCTATTTGTTTTTTTGTATTTTTATACGGCTCGTGTCAGGTGTGTGACCGAGATCACAGTGTTTTTATCACAATTCCCGGAGTATACAGCAGGTGTGCAAACTATGCCTTACGCAACGGCAGCCTCACCTGGCAGCAGACCATTATCAGGGATAGCGCTGTAAAACAGGGAAAACAAGGCCAGGAAAGCCGCATAAAAAAACACGGCAGATAATATGAATAAAATAGCTGTTTGCTGTAATGACAAACATGCACTGGCCGATATCGTATCGAAAGCTAAATGTAGTTGGGGAAAATATACATGCTGTATGACACTAAAAAACAACAATCGCTGAGATCTGCTGCCTGCACATATGATCATAGCGGCATGGATGTCTGTTTACACCCGCTGAGCAGTTTTGTTTCTCCGTATGCAAATATCAACTTTGCCTCCACCAATCCCGTTTTTAAGGATGCATAACATGAGCACTAAAATTTTCCCCCAAAGCATTTCACAAAAAATGGTCTGCGCTGCGCTGGCCCTGGTTTTATCGGCGACGTTTGCGGGTAGCGTACAGGCTGGTCCGCGTGAACAGGCTAAACGGATTCATGACCGGCTAACGGGTGTGCCTCCCAGTGCTGCCTGTCTGACTCAATTGGAAGCCAAGGTGACTGCGGGCGATGCTGTCGGTGCGGCCATGGATGCTATTACCAACGATGGTGGCGGTGACAACTGCATCGGTAAAGAATTTTATCAGGTGACCCTGAAAAATTTCATTACCCCCTGGACGAATGAAGAACAAACCGTGTTTGCACCGCTGAATGATTATACGGCGACAGTGATTGGGGTAATCCGTGATGGCTATGATTTCCGCCGGATTCTCTACGATGACATTCTTTATACTGGCCCCAGTCCAACAAACTTAGCCAGCAGCAATGCGCACTACAAGGCATTGGAAGATACGGGTGCCGACTTGCAGGCGGTACTTACGGAAACCACGCAGTCTGCCATTTCACCGACAATAGCACCGGCCGGTGTACTCACCACCCGTGCTGCTGCCAAAGCTTTTTTTGTGGATGGCACCAACCGGGCTATGTTCCGTTTTACCTTGCTCAATCATTTATGTACTGATTTGGAGCAGGTAAAAGACGCCAGCTATAGTCCGGATCGTGTTCGTCAGGATGTTTCCCGCAGCCCTGGTGGAGACAGTCGTATCTATATGAATGCCTGTGTTGGTTGCCACAATGGCATGGACCCTCTGACTCAGGCCTTCGCCTATTACGATTACGACTACCCCATGAATGGTAATGAGCCCGATTACGATGCGGGGCAGATAGCTTATACCCCCGGCGCGGTACAGTTCAAATACACCATCAATGCCAACAACTTTGAACATGGTTACGTCACTCCCAACGACGAGTGGGACAATTACTGGCGTACCGGTAGTAACAGCGCACTGGGTTGGGATTCCGCATTACCCGGCAAGGGTCGTATTGCTGACGGGAGTAACGGTGCAGCGTCCATGGGTCAGGAACTTGCACACAGTGATGCCTTTGCCCGCTGTCAGGTAGAAAAAGTCTTTAAAGCTGTGTGCCTGCGTACACCGGTTGACGCAGGAGATCATGCACAAATTGGTACCATGATCGCTGACTTTCGGAATGATAACTATAAGCTGAAGCAGGTATTTGCCAATTCCGCAGCATTCTGTAAAGGCAGTTAAAAAATAAGACGCGAACAATCTCTCTTTGGTGGTCACGCTGTTAAAAGCATGCCATAACAGTTTTTTTTGGAGCATTACAATGAATATTCCAGGCCGAACAACTCTCTGTATAAAACATCAGTCATGGTCGTTACCACTTGTCTTACTCAGTGGTTTACTGTTGTCGGCTTGTGACAGTGTGCCCAATGAGCCTACGGTTACGGGAGGTGTTGGTAATGGCAGCACCGCAGCGCTTTATGCCGGCAATGCCTGCAACGCAGTTGCTACAGAGACTGATGCGATAGAAGATATCTGCAATTTCCAAACCGAGTTTTGGGCCAAGATGCTGGATGCCAGTAATTGTGAAAACTGCCACAACACCAATACCGGCAGTCAGGCTCCCTATTTTCTGGATACCGCCGATGTCAATACTGCCTATGGCCAGATGATCAGTAGCAATCTGGTTAATCGAGATGTTCCGGGCAGCTCAGCACTTATTACCAAAATCAATGAAGGCCACAATTGCGGCACGGCGAGTGCTTGTAGCGCTTTGGCCACGAATGCCACGGCATATATCAGCAATTGGGTTGCTGGTGGCGTTCCCGGTGGTGGTACAGATGGCGAACCTAACGTTATCACGCTTACTCCACCAACGATTAAAGAGGTTGGGAGCAGCAAAAACTTTCCTGCTTCGGCACCTTCTGGTTTTAGTGGCGTGCATACCTTGCTTGTGGACAATTGTGCCAACTGTCACAGGGATTCAGCTTCTGTCCCGCAAACACCCTTCTTTGCTGATGTCGATATAAATGTCGCCTACGATGCTATTGTCACCAGTCAGAAAATCAGTCTGGATATACCGCGGGATTCACGTCTGGTATTACGCATGGATGAAGGTCACAACTGCTGGGATTTGAGCAGTACCCTGCAACAAGCTGTTACCGAAGGCCGTAAAAACTGTGCCGTGGAAATGGAGCAGGCCATCGTTGTTTTTGCTGACACTATCAGCACCACAGCAGTGGATACTGACTGGAAGACCAGTAAAGCTCTAACTTTGCTCGACGGTACCGTTGCCAGCGGGGGTGCCCGCAATGATTCCAGTACCATCGCATTGTACGAATTCAAAGCTGGGTCCGGTGCCTCAATACAAGACACCAGCGGTGTGGGTGTGCCGCTTGATCTCAAGCTCTTCGGCAACGAAGGCACTGACTACCGTTGGGTAGGTGGTTGGGGTATAGAGTTCCTCACCGGTAGTGCAAAGGCACAGGC
>WFQM01000265.1 GCA_015487095.1 Gammaproteobacteria bacterium
AATACCTATACGCCCATCACCAAACAAATCCGTTTTTTACCGGCTTATAAACCTCTCACTGCTGATCGATGGTTTATTGCTCGCGGCTGGGCAGACCCCAAAAACGGTGCCAAACTGGCACATATCGATACTAGCAGCTCACTTGACTACCCAACGCAGCCGCTAACCTGCACAGCGAAAAACACGCCGTTTAACATCGTTTATATTGTGGTGGACTCCTGGCGTTTTGATACTCTCACAGCCCGGGCTACGCCCAATATTTACCGTTTTGCAAAAGATGCCCTGGTGTTCAACAACCACTACAGCGGTGCCAATTCCACTCGCACCGGAATCTTCACGCTGTTTTATGGCCTGCCCGGTACCTATTGGCATGCCATGCTGGCAGAACAACGTGGCGCAGAATTTATCAATCAACTCATTGTTCAAGATTACCAGCTGGGTATTTTTGCCAGTGCCAAGCTCTATAGTCCGGAATTTGATCGCACCGTATTTGCTAACGTTAAAAATCTGCGCCTGCAATCCAAAGGAAATTCACCTCGCCAACGCGACCAGAATATCCGCGATGAATTTCTTGTCTTTCTTGATAAACAGATGGAAGAAGAAAACAGGCAATCTCCCTTTTTTGGTTTTCTGTTTTTTGACTCCCCGCACGGCTACGATTTCCCCAGCGACTATCCTCTGACCTTTGAGCCCAGCCTGAAAACTGTCAACTACATCGCGCTTAACAACGACTATGATCGCACGCCATTTTTTAACCGCTACAAAAACTCCGTGCATTTTGTCGATAGTCTTATCGCACCGATTCTCGACAAATTAAAGACTGACAAGCTATTGGACAATACAATAGTCGTCATCACCGGCGACCATGGCCAGGAATTCAATGACAACAAGCTGAATTACTGGGGACACAACAGTAATTTTTCACCTTGGCAAACACAGGTACCAATGGTCATTCATTGGCCTGGAAAAGACGCACAGCATATCAATAAACAAACCAGCCATTTTGATATTTCACCGACACTGATGAAGGATGTACTGGGTTGCAGCAATGACCTGCACGACTACAGCAGTGGCAACCACTTACTCACCGAAGAGCCCGGGCCTTACCTTTTACTCAGCAACTACAACCAGTTTGCAGTTATGGAAAAAGACCGCCTTACCGTGGTGGATGAATTTGGTAATGTCGATATTCTGGACAAACATTATCGCAACATTCCCGATGCCGAACTATCCAACACGCTCATGCTCTCGGTGATGGATGAAATGAGCCGCTTTTATAAAAAATAAATTTGATGCACTTTTACAAAAACACACTTGATACACAACAGGCAAAACACATGCACGATACACACACGCCCTTGATTTTTGAACATTCCCGACCAGGCCGGATAAATAATACACATACCCAACGCAGCGCCGCTCAAACGGGAACTATTCCTGACGCCATGCTGCGCAAAACACCGCCACGCTTGCCGGAAGTGTCAGAAATGGATGCCGTACGTCACTATACCCGCCTGTCGCAAAAAAACTTTTCCATCGACACCCATTTTTATCCGCTGGGTTCCTGCACAATGAAACACAACCCGCGCGCCTGTAATACGCTAGCCATGCTACCCGGCTTTCTCAGCCGCCACCCACTGTCTCCAGAGCAGCACGGCCAAGGTTATTTGAGTTGCATGTGGGACTTGCAGGAAATCCTCAAAGACGTTACCGGCATGACTGCCATCTCCCTCACCCCCATGGCTGGAGCCCAGGGTGAATTTGCCGGTGTCGCCATGATACGTGCCTATCACGACGCCAATAATGACACCGCACGCAGTGAAATTCTGGTGCCCGATGCAGCCCACGGCACTAATCCTGCCACCGCCACTATGTGTGGTTATGCCACTAAAGAAATCCCCACCGATGCCAATGGCGACGTGGATGTCGATGCACTTAAAGCCGTCGTGGGTCCGCAAACGGCAGGCATCATGCTCACCAACCCCTCTACGCTGGGTGTGTTTGATCGACGCATTAAAGAAATTGCCGAGATCGTACACAAGGCAGGAGGATTGCTCTATTACGACGGAGCCAATCTCAATGCCATACTCGGCAAGGTCAAACCCGGTGATATGGATTTTGATGTGATTCACATGAACTTGCACAAAACATTTTCTACCCCACATGGCGGTGGTGGACCGGGAGCCGGACCCGTGGGTGTCAGCGAACGCCTCAAACCCTTTATGCCAATTCCCGTTGTGGGAAAAAATGACAATGGCTATTACTGGCTGACGGAAAAAGATCTTCCACAAAGCATTGGCCGTCTTTCCGCCTTCATGGGCAATGCCGGAGTATTATTACGCGCCTATATTTATGCCTTGCTACTGGGGCGTGAAGGCATGACACGGGTTGCGGATTACGCCACACTCAATGCCAATTACCTAATGGCAAAACTCAGTCAGGCCGGTTTTGACATGGCCCTGCCTGAGCGGCGCGCCACTCACGAATTTATTCTTACCCTGAAACGGCAGGCTAAAGAGCAAGGCGTTACCGCCATGGACTTTGCCAAACGATTACTGGATTATGGCTTCCATGCACCCACCACTTATTTTCCATTGATCGTGCCGGAGTGTCTGCTCATTGAGCCAACAGAATCGGAATCCAAAGAAACACTGGATGCCTTTGTGGAGGCCATGGCAGCAATACAAAAAGAAGCAGAATCTGATGCACAAACCTTAAAGGGTGCCCCATATACCATGCCTATGCGCCGCCTGGATGATGTTAAAGCGGCACGCGAACTTGATCTGCGCTACAAACCGTCATGAGCAAACCCGGTAACACAGGACTGAAGCGCGTCATCAAGGCTGCGGGTTATTCCTGGGCCGGGCTCAAAGCCACCTTCAAACACGAAGCTGCCTTTCGACAGGAACTGGCGCTATGTCTTGTGCTGATTCCAACTGGATTGTGGCTGGGACAAAGCGGTATTGAACGCGCCCTGCTCATCGGTAGCCTGTTGCTGGTATTAATCATCGAATTATTAAACTCAGCCATCGAAGCTGTGGTGGATCGTTTTGGTGGAGAGCAACATGAACTGTCTGGGCGTGCCAAAGATATTGGTTCGGCTGCTGTGTTTATTGCCTTGTTAAATACAGTGGTGATTTGGATTTTGTTATTGATCCCATAGGATATACCCGTAGCGATTGAGGTTTAGGAATGGAACACAATAACTTATATAAGTGGCGCTCTGATTTAGTTCGTATTCGTTCGTTCTGATTGAACAAAAGTGCAGGAATAGTCGTTCTATTCCGAGCTTTTGTGATTGAAGAACGGGCGAAGACGGGCTGAAGCAGAGGTGCCAATTGCATGAGTTATTGTGTTCCATTTCTAAGCTAGTCTTTTTTATTTGAAAACCACCTGCAATTGCAGGTGGTTTTTTCTGTTCAGGGAAGGAACCCAATTTTCATTAAGTGAATTCAGGTTCAAGGTAATGTCGGATTTTGCAAGCTGTTTTCAAGCGCATGTTTGATCTTGTTCCA
>WFQM01000266.1 GCA_015487095.1 Gammaproteobacteria bacterium
GGTTTACGTAGCGAAGCGGGTGATTTGTCGGGCTCTGCCAAGTTTGATCAACCACAATACATGATCAGTGTGAATTTTCGTTATCCCCTGGGTCAGCGTACCGCCACGGCAGACCTCAACCGGGTACGCCTGCAAAAACAGCAGATCAGAGAAGCAAAAAACAGTGCGTTTCGCCAGCTGGAAGCACAATTGCGTAATCTGGTGGTGCAGTTAACGGAATTGAGCGAAATCATTGAACTGAACAAAGAGCAAATTGAAGTGGCACGTTTAAGAACGCAGGAAGAGTTAAAACGTCACAATCAGGGGCGCAGTGAACTGAGTTTTGTAATCCAAAGCCGTGATAACGAGCAAAATGCCCAACTGACTTATGCCGCCAACGCCGCCAATTATCAAAAACTCTGGCTACGTTTCGAAGCACTTACCGACGCTCTTTTACCGGGTTCAGACAGAATTTAACAGGAGTTACTTTTATGAGTTTTTTCAAGTTCTTTGCTGAACGCCACCTGTTGGCCTGTGTCATTACTTTTCTGGTTATTCTGTTAGGCATTGGCAGCATGTTAACCATTAAAAGGGATGCCTTTCCCAGTGTGGAATTTGGTGAACTGCTGATAACCACGACTTACCCAGGCGCTTCACCGGAAGACGTGGAACTGACGGTCACCAATGAAATTGAAAAAGAGATAAAAGAAGTTACCGGTATCAAGCGCTACGTGTCCTGGTCCATGGAAAACCTGTCCAATATTCATATCGTTATTGACCCGGATGTGGAAGACGAGGAAAAAGTCATACGTGAAATCCGTGAGGCTGTTTCCAGAGTGACGGATTTTCCGGAAGAAGTCACAGAATCCCCTCTGGTAACGGAACTGAGTACGTCCAGTTTTCCCATGATCGAGATTGGTCTGGCAGGTGATCTGCCTTATGCGGAGCTGCGAAAGATTGCCAGACAGTTTCAGCGTAAACTGGAAAATGTGGATGGTGTGTCGAGCGTTAATCGTTATGGATACCGTACACGCGAAATCCAGATTGAAATCAACCCCGATAAACTGGACAAAGCCGATGTTTCCCTTGCTGAAGTGGTGAGGGCGATTGGACAGCGTAATATTCGTTCGACCGGTGGGTCATTTGAATCTTATACCAGTGAAAAAAATATCGTCACCCTGTCGCAATTTCGCAACCCTGGTGAAGTAGGGGATGTCATTGTGCGCACCACCTTTGACGGGCCTTCAGTGAAGGTACGGGATTTGGCAGTGGTTGTGGATGGTTACGAAGAAGAAAAAGTGCTGTCACATGTGAATGGCAGAAAAGCCATATCGTTTGTTGCGTTCAAGGCTGATAACGCAGATATCGTGCGCACCGTCGATGCCATAAAAGAACTGGTGGAAAATGAGCAGAAACATATGCCAGCAGAAGTCAGAATCATGTTCTCCAATGACGAGTCAAAATTTGTAAAAGACCGGCTGTCCATTGTTGCAAACAACGGAATGATCGGTCTGTCTCTTGTGATGATTGTGTTGGCCATATTTTTAAGTTTTCGTGTGGCTTTTTGGGTAGCATTAGGTATTCCGGTTGCATTGCTTGGCACTGTTTTTATGCTGCCGTTTTTTGGTGGGTTTCTTGACAGTATTACCATGACAGCCATGGTGCTTGTACTGGGCATTATTGTTGATGATGCGATTATTATCGCCGAAAGTATCTATCGGCGATATGAACAAGGTATGTCTGCGGTTCCGGCCGCTGTTGCCGGGGTACGTGATGTCATCAAACCGGTGATAACCACCATTCTGACGACCTTTGTTGTATTTTTACCGATGTTTTTTATGCCCGGCATGCTGGGCAAGTTTGTCACGGTGATTCCACTGGTGATTACCATTGCATTGGCAGTGTCTCTGATTGAATCCACCCTGGCTTTGCCAGCACATATTGCTGCAAGTATGAAACCACATAACGGACCGACACGACGCCAACGGTATTTTAATAAATTGCGTCAATTCTACACAGCCGTGCTGCTACGGTTACTGCCCGCACGTTATGTGCTGGTTGTTATGTTTGTTGCCGTTTTGGGAGGCGCTTTGACTTATGCTGTCAAATACATGGATTTTGTTCTGTTTCCATCATCAACCGCCGAGCGTTTTATGATCCTGATTGAAACACCCGTAGGCACCTCGTTACAAGCCACGGCAGACCGGGCCCGTGATGTTGAGTCTCTGGTGTCAGAATTAGGGAAGTCAGAGCTTGATTCCTTTGTGACCCGTATTGGCACGTTTGGTGATATTGGCTCCAGTGAGCGCGAAAACAACGCAGCAGTGTTTGTCAGTTTAACCCCGTTTTCTGACCGTCAACGTACGGCGGATGACATCGTCGAAAGCCTGCGTGAAAAAACGGATGCACTAAAAGGTGTAGAGCGTATTTTTTACATGATTGACAGTGGTGGCCCACCGGTTGGCCGTCCCATTGCTTTACGGGTAGTGGGCGTTAATGATGCCGAACGTACACGACTGGTTAATGACGTTGTTGCCTATCTCGACACACTGGAAGGCACCAAAGATATTGACCGTGATGATAAGGAAGGGAAGTCACAAGTCGAAATCAAATTCAATTACGACAAACTGGCGCGTGTTGGTATTTCCGTTGCCGACGTAGCCCGCAATGTGCGCATTGCCTACGACGGAGAAGTTGTGACCAGTGTGCGTTATGGCGATGAAGATGTGGATTTTCGGGTGATTTTTACCGAAGACGTACGCAAAAACCCGCAATCACTGGCAGAGATGACGTTGCCTAATCGTAATGGTTATCTTACCCCCCTGAGTGAAATGGCGCATTTTGTCACCTCTCCCGGCCCGGCAAACTTCACCCATTACAAGGGAGACCGCGCGGTCACCATAAGCGGGGATATTGACAAAGACATCACCACACCATTGAAAGTGTCTCAAGCCGTATTGGCACAATTTAATATTGAACGTGATTATCCCGGCATGGCATTGTATGTCGGTGGTGAAGCGGAAGAGAGTAAGAAATCAGTTGATGAACTAATCGTTATTATGGGCATTTCCTGTATTGGTATTTATTTATTGTTAACACTTTTATTTAACTCAATATGGCAACCATTAATGGTCATGACCGCCATCCCCTTTGCTTTAGTTGGTGTCATTGTAGGTTTTTCTGTTCACGATGAGGCTTTAGGATTCCTGGGCATGATAGGTGTTATCGGACTGGCTGGTGTCGTGGTGAACGACTCCCTTGTCCTGGTAGCCCATGTCAATCAGCTTAAACAACAAAACCCGGAGCGGCCATTAAGAGACATTGTTGCTGAAGGGACATCCAACCGGCTACGCGCGGTTTTATTGACAACCGTCTCCACGGTTGCCGGGTTGTTACCGCTTGCCTATGGTATCGGAGGCTCTGACCCCTACATGGGACCCATGGCGCTGGCTTTGGGGTGGGGATTATTATTTGCCACACCCTTAACATTATTGTTACTTCCCTGTCTTTACATGATCGGAGAAGACATCCGTCATTTATTCAAGCGAAAAGCGACATTGATACCCAGATGATTATGGAACAAGTGCTAAAAACACTCTTTTTTTAAAAACCATCGGGAATTTAACGCAAAGGTCGCAAAGACGCAGAGGACGCAAAGTTTTTGATGTTTTTCTCTGCGTCCTTTGCGTCTTTGCGACCTCTGCGTTTATAACCCGTCACTTGTCAGTGCCACTACAGAATAACTTCCCATTGTACTGGGGCACTTGTCCGAAGGGAGGGAATATCTATTCCTGATTCACATTTAGCTTAATGACATTCGATCTGTACTGGTCAAATAAGCCATAGACTGTATCTGTAATGCGTGCTGGTTTCTGGTTACGGTTGTTCCATATCCCGAAATAAAAATGGAGGACTGCATCATGATTAAAGTCGGTGTACTTGGGGCAACCGGTTACATGGGAGGAGAAGTTATCCGGGTATTGTTAAACCACCCTGAAACTGAGATTGCCTGGGCCACCAGTCGTACACCGGGTAACATCGAAAACTATCACCCAAACCTGTATGGTCAGGGTATTGAGCTGATTCATCCTGATAACATATCCGCATGCGATGTGGTATTCATGGCCCTGCCGACATCGGCTTCTTTGACAATGGCTCCCCAACTGCTGGAAACCGGCTGCAAAGTCATTGACCTGGGTGCAGCTTTCCGCCTGGATTCCCGACCCACCTGGGAGCGGGTATACGGCCAGTCCCATACCGAGTGGGCACTGGCAAAAGAATCCGTGTATGGCCTTTCTGAATTTCACCTTGACGATATTAAACAAGCGAGACTGATTGCCAACCCCGGCTGTTTTTCCTCAGCAGCGATATTGGGATTGGCACCTCTGCTCAAAGAAAATCTGGTCGATACCCATTCTCTGGTGGTTAATGGCTTGTCGGGTACGGCAGGCGTCGGGGCTGAATTATCCCGTGCGGCGCACCACCCCGAAATCGGCAATAACCTGGTGCCCTATAACGTGGTGGATCATCGACACAGTTATGAAATGGAGCAGGAATTGTCACGACTGACCGATGACGATGTATGTATACATTTCACACCGATTTATGTGCCCATTACACGAGGCATATTAAATGTTTGTCATGCGTTTAACCTCAAAACAGTTTCCCGGAAAAGCTTGCTGGAGCTTTATCGCGGCTTCTATCACAATCACCCGTTTATCAAGGTATATGACCTTCCTGTGAATCAGAATGATGCCTGGCAGTACAGAGCTTATCCCTGGGTGAGTACAGTTTCAGGCACTAATTACTGTTATATCGGACTGGATGTGGATGAAAAAAGAAACCGGGTAGTCGTATTTAGTGTACTGGATAGTCTTGGAAAGGGGGGAGCACAGGTCGGTATTGAAAATATGAATCTGATGTTCGGGCTTGATCGTACTGCCGGGTTACAGCAGACAGGTTGTCATCCCGCCTGATCACTACCTGCCGTCTGTTTACAGCTAAAAGCCGATTGCGGAGTTAAGGTTCCATCGATGAGCAAAGGGGAGAGCTTTGCTCCTCCTCTTTGAGTGTAGGGCAGGGGCGCTACCAATAATCCTTTGCGGTACGATGGATAAGATCTACTTCCTCCAAAGCGCCAGCATCAACGTGGACATTTTTGTAGTTACGCTCCAATTGTTTCGACAATGCCCGGACACTCAGCGGACCGTACTGACGTAATGTTTTCATCAACTCCAGACGCTTGGGTGTCAGTGCCGAAGCCAGCATGGCAAAGTCCTCGAAGTTGAGATGTATTTCTGCTTACTCGGTCTCACCCGCCTCAAACTTGTGCCAAGCTTCAGTGAAACGTTCAAAGCCACGGTCCGCATCTTCTACGCTAATATGAATATGTTGTTTACTCATGCTGTTCACCTCGTAAGCGTTTTGATATTAAGTTAATAAAAAGCGGCGTGCCGTAGGTTGGTGGTGAGCTTGCGAACCCCAACGGAATCGACGATGTTGGGGTTCGCAAGCTCACCACCAACCTACAAATAAGTTGGAAATTTGCTTAACTTAACATGCCTCTGCACTTGACTCAGCTTGTTCGTTATTTGTCAGCATTTGGCGCTTAGAAATAGCATTTTTTACTAAACTTATGGTCTACCTGAGTTAAATGCAGAGGCATGTAACTTAATGACATTGGTTCTATCCCCTTATTCCTCAAACACACATGTAGAGAATGCGAATGGAAAGCCACGTTACATTAAATCGACAATTTTTACTTGCCCCTCAAAGCCAAGAAGAGCTGGAAGAGTAGGGATGGATATCTTGTTGAATTGACCGTTGACACTCCTCGCTGTGATTGGAGGCAGAGTCCTGATGCCTTCAGGAAAGATTTCCAGCTGAATATTTGAGGAATCAAAATCGGGCTTTTGTATTGCACAGGTGTTATAAATTAAATTCCGGGAATTAGTAAAAAAGAACAAACCTGCCAGGGAGGTTTTGCACATGCCCAACAATCCAGCCGACACTCAACGGCACATTGAGCGCAGTCTCAAGGACATTGACTGGTCCACCATCAGCGCCGGGCGCGACTACTTTCCCTCACCGGCCGCCTGGGAAGATGAAGTATTGTATTTCCTGTTTGTGGACCGTTTCTCCGACGGCAGAGAGCACGGCGGTTTTTCCGACGGGGCCGATGTGCCTGTGGAAGGGCCAACAGGGCAACGTACTACGCCGCTGTTTCAATTGCAGACTGACGCCGGGAGCGCAGACCGCCAACCCTGGTTCGACGCTGGCAAGTCCTGGTGCGGCGGAACCCTGGCCGGGCTCCGGGATAAGCTGGGGTATCTGCAACGCCTGGGCATTAGTGTCATATGGCTCAGTCCGGTCTTTAAACAGGTCACGGGCAGTCAGGATTACCACGGCTACGGAGTGCAGAACTTTCTCGACGTAGACCCGCACTTCGGCACCCGCGACGAACTGCGGGATTTCGTCGCCGCAGCACACGCGGCAGGTATCCGCGTCATCCTGGACATTATCCTGAATCATGCCGGTAATGTTTTCGCCTACAACAACAACCAGCGTTATTTCTACCACCAGGGCAACCAGTGGCCAGTGGAAGGGTTCCGCAGCAGGAGTGACGATGCAGGCAGCCTGCCCTTTGGACCCGTGGATGACAGTGCCTGGCCGGACGGTGCTGTATGGCCAGCCGAACTTCAGACGCCAGAAACCTGGACCCGGCGCGGCGAAATCAGCAACTGGGATGTCTCTCCGAACTATCTGGACGGTGATTTTCTGTCACTCAAGGATATTAACCATGGCCGTTCCCTACGCGACCCCGCATTGGACTGGGATCTTCAACGCCGCATCCGCGAATATGGCGTAGCCCCGGCGCTGCTGCACCTCGCCGAAGTCCACAAGTTCTGGATTGCTTACGCCGACATCGACGGCTACCGTATCGACACCGTTAAACACATGGAACCGGGTGCTGTACGAGTCTTCGCCAACATCATCCATGAATACGCCCAGTCCCTGGGCAAAGAGAATTTCTACCTCATCGGTGAAGTAACAGGGGGTCGCCAGCACGCCGTGCATATCGTCAACACCACCGGCATCGATGCAGCACTGGGTATTAACGACATCCCCCACAAACTGGAATCCCTCGCCAAAGGGCAAAGCAGCCCCGGCGACCCACGTACCGAAGTCCAGGAAGGCTACTTCGACCTGTTCAAAAACAGCCTGCTCGACCAAAAACACAGCCACCAATGGTACGGCAAACATGTGGTCACCCTGTTCGATGATCACGACCAGGTGGGCGTGAAACACAAATTTCGTTTCAGCGGCAACGACGACGGTTATCGTTATCTGCGCTGTGCCCTGGGCCTCAACCTCACCAGCGCCGGAATTCCATGTCTTTATTACGGCACGGAGCAAGGCTTCAATGGTGCCGACCAGCGTCGTGGTGATGACGATGCCTATAGTGATGTCTTTCTGCGCGAATGCATGTTCGGCGGGCCGTTTGGCTCACTGCAAAGCACGGGACGGCACTTCTTCACAGAGGCGCACGAAATTTACCGCTTTGTACAAGAAGTCTGCACCCTGCGACGGCAACACATCGCCCTGCGTCGCGGGCGTCAGTATCTGCGCGAAGTCTCCGCCAGCGGTGAAGCAGGGGACTTCCATTATCCACAGCCCCTGGGCGGAGAACTGCGCTGGGTAGTGGCCTGGTCGCGCATCTTTGCAGATCAGGAATACCTGTGTGCGATTAATACCGATGCCGAACAAACCTTGCATGTATGGGTGACAGTGGATAATGCCCTGCACCCGGCGGGCGGGCAGATGCGTTGCCTGTTCTCCACCGACCCGGTGCAGCAGGGCACGACGGTGACAGTGTCGGCGCGCAATGGCTCAGCGCTGCGGATCAGTGTGCCACCAGCGGGGTTTGTGGTGTATCGCTAAACCGTGGGTATTGTTCGAGTTACCGGGAGTGTAGTGGGGCGTGTGGTTTTTCTCACTTGTTTCACTATTGGCACTACGCATGCGCAGTGCAATAAGTGATACAGAAAATACTTTCCAACAATCACTGTTATCATGTATCGAATATTCCAATGAAGCCTTTTTGATGTGGGTACTGGACTGACTTAGATGGCAAATATTATCTATAAAATGTCACGTAGCGCATATATTGCGCCATGACACATATGTAAAGCTGTGCTAATGTTGTCACATAGCGCATATAGCGTTGTTTTGTGACATAAAAAAGCGAAGAAAATGGCAACAGAACGGTTATTTACAGAGAGCGATATTCAGCAGCTCCTGGACACCAACGCAGCTCCACCTTTCGGGTATAGAAACGTAGCGTTGATCATGGGTGCTGTGTACTGGGGATTGACCCCATATGAACTATCCATGCTGTCGATCAGAGACGTGATTGCAGAAAGCGGGGAGTTTTACAGGATATGGGTATTACCGGCGCACTCTTCATACAATGGTGAGCAGCGTGAATGCTATACCGAAGACCATGTGTTGCCTTTCTTTGCAGGGTATGTGGAATGGAGAATTAAGGAAGGACTTGCTGTTTCAAATATCCCTGCTCACAAGGGCATAAGTCCTGATAGTAAATTCTTTCTTAATGACCGTGGTGAAGCCTACAAGCTATCCCTACGAAAGAAAGGATCTGACGAATATCAGCCACGCTCTATGAATGAACAGCTGAAGAGGTTAATCCAAAAGGCGGGATTGCAGGGGGCAACACCTTCAAGTTTCCGTGATAGCTTTGTCAGAGGATTGTATGAGAACGGATGTGGATGGAAAGATCTAATGTCTGTGACCGGGATTAAGCAAAAGCGCACTCTGGAGAGAAAGATAAGACCTCACGAGGCAGAATTAGATAAAGTATTTCGTACTCTGTTCTCCAGGGTAAAGAACCCTTTTTAAAATTGGACAATAATAATGAAAAGACTTTCTGACCAAGAGCTGGCGGCATTGTTGGACGATACAGAATCGGATCGTGCAGAGCGTAAGGAAACATTTAAAGGCGACGTACCTAAAAAAGCGCGCCAAGCCGTTTGTGCATTTGCGAATGATCTACCCAACCATAACGAGCCCGGTGTGTTATTTATAGGGGCGAAAGATAATGGTGTACCATCAGGGGTAGAGGTTACAGATCAGTTATTATTATCTCTGGCTGACATGAAAACAGACGGCAATACTCTTCCATTGCCAGTACTCTCAGTTGAAAAACGAGTACTTAACGGTGCAGAAATGGCCGTGGTAACCGTCATGCCGTCAGATATGCCTCCGGTCAAATATGACGGCCGCATCTGGATTCGTACCGGCCCACGTCGCTCCATTGCCAATGAACAGGAGGAGCGTATTCTTAACGAAAGACGCAGATACAAAAATATTCCTTTCGACATTTATCCTATTCCTGGTGCCAAAGTAACAGATATTTCAAAAACCATTTTTGAAAATGAATACCTGCCAGCCGCGTTTGCTGCGGATATTTTAGAAGCCAATAACAGAACCTGTGAAGAACGATTGGCATCGTGCAAAATGATCGTCTCACCTGATGACACCACACCGACGGTGCTTGGTTTGCTAGCGATAGGCAAAAGTCCCCAGGACTTCATGCCTGGTGCCCGAATCCAGTTTTTGCGCATTGATGGAACAGAGCTGGCCGATCCAGTCATTGACGAAGAAAATATTGGAGGCGCGATGGTTGAAATGCTTCGCCGCACCGAAGAAAAGCTTAAAGCCCACAACCGTGCAGTTATCGATATCACCTCGTCACCAACTCACATAAAAGCGATGCCATATCCACCCTCAGCGATCCAACAAATTCTGTACAATGCGGTACTGCACCGAACTTATGAAAGCACAAATGCGCCGGTGCGCGTTTATTGGTTCAATGATCGAATCGAAATCAATAGCCCTGGCGGCCCGTATGGTAATGTCACGCAAGAAAACTTCGGTGAACCGGGTATCACCGATTACCGCAACCCGAATATTGGCGACGTATTAAAAACATTCGGCTTTATACAAGCCTTTGGCCGGGGTATAGCTACCGCCAGAAAAGAGATGAAAAAAAATGGTAATCCGCCGATCGAATTTGAAACCAACCGAAGCGCAGTTGTCTGCACACTGAGAGGCAAACAATGAGCACACCGGTACTGACATTCTTCAATAATAAAGGTGGCGTGGGGAAAACATCTTTGATCTACCATCTTGCCTGGATGTTTGCCAGTCTACGCAAGCGCGTGGTGATTATTGATCTGGACCCGCAAGCCAACCTGACCGCAGCTTTTCTGGACGAAGACAAAATCGAAGCAATTTGGAATCAGCAGAATGAGGGCTCTACCATCTACCAGTGTGTCAAACCTCTTACAGGTGTAGGAGATATTGCAGAGCCGGTATTACAAAATGTTGCTACAGATCTTTATTTGCTACCAGGTGATGTCAGCCTCTCCGGCTATGAAGACACATTATCAGCCGAATGGCCCAACAGCATGGGTGACAACAACCTGTATCGCCCTATGCGGATACTCAGCTCATTTTGGCAAGTGATGAAAATGGCTTCTGACAAAATACAGGCCGATATTATTCTCGTTGATATCGGACCAAACCTGGGTGCCATCAATCGTTCGGTGCTGGTTGCAACAGACTATGTGGCGATTCCCCTTGGTGCTGATCTTTTTTCATTACAGGGATTGAAAAACCTCGGGCCAACACTGAGAACCTGGAAAAGTTTATGGCAGAAGCGACTGGATAACTGGGGGGATAGTGCAGAGAATAACGCATATCCTGATTTCAATTTGCCACAGGGACAAATGAAACCTGTTGGATATCTTTGTCAGCAACACAGTGTGCGCCTTGATCGACCGGTAAAAGCTTACGACAAATGGGTGCAGCGCATTCCTGCGGTGTACCGTGAGTCTGTATTGAGAGAGGAGGTTGTAGATCAAATTCGATTGGAGGATGACCCTTATTGCCTGGCCACTATTAAACACTATCGCAGTTTGATACCCATGGCCCAGGAACATCGTAAACCCATTTTCAATCTTACTTCTGCGGATGGGGCCATAGGCGCACACGCCAATGCAGTGCAAGATGCCAAAAAAGACTTCAAGCGATTGGCAGAAAAAATCGCTGCCAAAATGGGATTTATAATTTAAAAAACGTCAAAAACCAGTATGCATAAGTAAGAAAAGAGTCATTGCTTGATATTAGACTAATAAAAGCATATTGAGAAACGATTGATGAGGATTAGTTAGCTACTACGGCTACAACAATAGCTTGCTGCGGGGTAGTTTATTGATCAAGCTAGTGGTGTATCTAAAGGCTTCGGCTTTGGAAACAACAGGGTCAGGTCTTGTAATCACGCA
>WFQM01000267.1 GCA_015487095.1 Gammaproteobacteria bacterium
ACCACGGACCATCGCCGCTGGGTGGGTGATAAGGATTACCTCAACCGTGCCATGGGCATCGATGTTCATCTGGAAATCGACTACCGTCGTACTGAACTGGAAGCCGGTGATATTTATGTGCTTACCACCGATGGCGTACATGACTTTATTTCGGACAAAGAAATTGCCCAACTTGTCGCCGATAACAATGACCTGGATAAAGCCGCAAAGTCCATCGTACAATTCTCGTTAGACCACGGCAGTACAGACAATATTACCTGTCAGATATTGCGTGTAAATACCCTGCCTGTACAAACCGCCAACGAGGCACATCAGGAACTCACCCGCCTGCCCTTTCCGCCGGATCTTGAACCGGGCATGATTCTGGACGGCTACCGTATTCTGCGTGAAATTCACGCCAGTAACCGCACCCAGGTTTATAAAGCCGAAGATGTTGAAACCGGTCAGCTGGTGGTGATCAAAACACCGTCGGTTAATTTTGAAGACGAAGCCACGTATATCGAAAGTTTCATGCGTGAAGAATGGGTGGGCAAACGCATTCACAACTCGCGTGTGCTCACCATTTACGACAAGGACCGCCCCCGGCAGTTTTTGTATTACGTTACCGAACATATCGATGGCCAGACCCTGCGTGACTGGATGAACCAGCATTCCAAACCCGACATCAAGGATGTGCGCATGCTAGTGGAACAAATCGCCACCGGACTGCGCGCCTTTCACCGGCTGGAAATGCTGCATCAGGATTTGAAGCCGGAAAACATCATGCTGGATGCCAGCGGCAAGGTGCGCATTATTGACTTTGGCTCCACCAAAATTGCCGGTATCGCCGAAATTTATTCCCCGATTGAACGCCTCAACCTGCTGGGCACACGCAACTACACCGCACCGGAATACTTGCTCAGCCAACCTGGTAGCAACCGCTCGGATATTTTCTCTCTCGGCACGATTTGTTATGAACTGCTCACCGGAAAACTGCCTTATGGCCACAGTCTGGAAAATGCGGATAATCCCCGCACAGTCGCAAAACTGGTTTATCAGGCCAGCACCCAACACAACCCGATGATCCCACTGTGGATGGACCGCACCCTGCGCAAAGCCGTACATCCCGACCCGCAACAGCGTTACGGCACGCTGTCAGAATTCGTGCATGACCTGGCCCACCCCAACCCGGAGTTTATGAAAGACCAGAAACGTCCTCTGCTGGAAAGAGACCCCACGGAATTCTGGCGCTTGCTGGCCGTCGCCATGGTGCTCACCAACCTTGTTCTGGTTTATTTTCTGGCGCGCTAAGGAATGGGTGCCAATGTCATTAAGGAACGCCCGAACAATAACTGTCGCTTTTGGGTTGGGTAAAGAGTAATACAGGTTGAAAGAATTGAAAGGACTGACGTTCTTCCCTTGACCTTTTGGTGGAACCGCTACGCTTGTTCCACCCTACAGCTTTACCTTGTGTTTGAGGAGACGGAACAAACAAACCACTCCCCCCTGATTCTGACCTGTTTCCGACCCGGATTATGAATACGCCAACGTCAGTGATGTACGCAAGGGTGGAACAAGCGTAGCGGTTCCACCGGAGTCTTGTGCATGCCCCAAAAAACCGAATCTGCTCACCAATGAAACAGTGATTGTTCGAGCGAACCTAAGTTAACAAATAACAACATATCGTAGGTTGGTGGTGAGCTTGCGAACCCCAACGTTGCCAATGCTGTTGGGGTTCGCAAGCTCACCACCAACCTACATCTAACAGAAAACTCAGCTTAACTTAATGACATTGCTACCCATTCCTAAATTTTCCCTCTGCGGACCCGCTAATACAGCAGGAACCTGATAGAGACAGCTGAGCAGCAGCTTGTTTCTGCATCACACAGAGCGAAAAAACATGTCCAGCGAACTGAAAAACCGTATCCTGATCCAACTCATCACTGAACTGGAAAGTAACAAACTGGTACTGCCCAGCCTGCCCGAAGTTGCCTTAAAAGTCAGAGATACCCTGGCAGATGAAAATGCCAACACCAAAGCTGTAGCCAGTGTGATCAGCACCGATGCCGCCCTTTCCGCCAAATTGATACAGGTGGCCAACAGTCCGCTGTTACGCGGCACCAAGCATATTGACAGCGTCGATATGGCGGTAACCCGCATGGGTAACACCACCGTTAAAAACACTGTCAACAGCCTCATTGTGCAACAAATTTTTCAGCCAACAACAGACATCACGGACAAACTGTTTCACAACTTCTGGGCGCACAGTACCGAAGTGGCCGCCATCAGCCAGGCACTGGCAGGCATGGCCAGACTGAAAGCAGATCAGGCTATGTTTGCCGGTCTGGTACACGACATCGGCGCACTGCCCATTATCAAATATGCGGAAGATATTCCCGAGCTATTGGCGAAACCCTACATACTGGATGAAATTATTGGTGAACTGCATACCACCGTTGGTGTTGCGTTATTAAGCAGCTGGGAATTTCCACAAGACATTATCAACGTTGCCGCAAAACACGAAGACCTGAGCTATGACCCAGGTGGCGCTGCGGACCTGATCGATGTTGTCATCGCCGCCAACCTGCAAAGTTACTTTGGCAAGGAACACCCGCACAGCAACGTTACCTGGAGCGACGTACCCTCCTTTGCACGCCTGGGGCTGGATACCGAAGTCAGTATTATTGATATGGATGAAACAGGTGAGTCCATTAAAGAAGTACAGGCATCATTGCTGGTCTGACAAATACCGACGAATCAAATACCCGGCTGTTCACGGGCATGACGAATTTTCTTTTTCAGCCTGCTGCTTCACCTTCTCTTTCCACTCGCGGTGTTTGATCATGGTTTCCACAACCTGATCAATATCATCCGTGAGCGTAATATAATCAAAGTCCGTCGCAGAAACAGTGCCATTGGAAATCATCGTGTTTTTCATCCAGTCGATCAGCCCCTGCCAATACTTCACCCCAAATAAAATCATCGGCATGGGATAAATTTTTTGTGTTTGCATCAGCGTCAGAGACTCAAAAAATTCATCCATAGTGCCAAACCCGCCGGGCATGCACACATACCCCATGGAGTGTTTGACAAACATTACCTTGCGCACAAAAAAATAACGGTAATCCAGCGTAATATCCTGATACGGATTCGCCGTCTGCTCATGCGGCAAACGAATATTCAAACCCACGGATTTGGTTTTTGATTCAAAGGCACCTTTATTAGCCGCCTCCATAATGCCCGGCCCGCCACCGGTAATAATGGCAAAGTCTTCTTTTGCCAGCCGTTTGGCCATTTCCACGGTCTGGTGGTAATACGCGTTTTCGGGGGGCAGGCGTGCAGAACCAAAAATAGACACGGCATAACCCAGGTTAGAAAGGCGATCCACACCCTCAGTGAATTCACTGATAATTCTGAATATGCGCCAGGATTCATCCCCTTTTAAATCTTCAATCATTTTAAAAGCCTTTGGTTTTATCAGAAATGTACTGTTGCTACTCCATCCTGCCTACAACATAAGCCATTGGAAAGTAAGAATAAAGGCAAAACAGCGCTTTTGCTGCTAATCTTTCCCATAAATACACCGATAATAAAATCAGTAACGATGGTGGGTAAAAAAGCTCATCCATCACGGAACAAAACCGGAGGTTTTTATCATGATTTCCGTTGGAAAATTACTTGAAGGTAAAGGTGGTGAAATCTGGCACGTCAGCCCGGAAGACACCGTATTTGACGCTATAAAATATATGGACAACAAACATGTTGGCGCACTCGCTGTTGTTCACGAAGACAAACTGGTTGGCATTCTTTCCGAACGCGATTATGCCCGTAAAGTGATCCTGAAAGACCGCGCCTCAAAAGAAACGCTGGTGAAAGAAATCATGACCAGCCAGGTTATTCACACCATTCTGGAACAACCGGTCAACGAATGTCTGGTAATCATCAACGAAAAACGTATCCGGCATTTACCTGTGCTGGACAACGGCAAGCTGGTGGGCATGATTTCAGTAGGCGACGTGGTGAAAGAAATCATCAAGGAGCAGCAGTACACCATTCAGCAACTGGAAAATCATCTTTCCTGGGCAGAATCGTACTAGAGAATTTCTGATTACTGTTCTTCGTACAAATGCAGGGTGGGCAGGCTTTTGCCCACGCGGATACAAAACCAACCCGTGGGCACAGAATACGTGCCCACCCTACGGTTTGTTTTATATCACTTTGGAAAACTGCTGCTGACCGGATTGCCGCAGGTATTTGTCAAACACCATACACACGTTGCGGATCAGCAAGCGTCCGGCCGGTGCGATATCAATAACCTCATCCGTCATTTTCAACAGTCCGTCGTCAGCCATCGTCTGTAATTCTTCCAGTTCCTGCGCAAAATACCCGGCAAAGTTAATATCAAAATGCTGTTCTATTTCAGCAGGCCGCAATGAGAAATGACAAATCAGTCGTGTAATCACTTCGCTGCGCAATAAATCATCTTCGTCCAGTTCCAGACCACGATATACCGCTAATTGCCCGGCATCGATACTTTCATAATACGCTTCCAGTGTTTTGTGGTTCTGGCTGAACGTATTGCCCACTTTGCCGATGGATGTCACACCGAGGCCGATCAAATCACAGTCCGCATGAGTGGAGTAACCCTGAAAATTGCGATACAGAGTGTGCTCACGTTGTGCCACGGCCAGTTCATCATCCGGTTTGGCAAAATGATCCATGCCGATGTAAACATAACCCGCCTTGATCAGACGCTCATTGGTGTCTTGCAGAATATCCAGCTTTTCGCTGGCTGACGGCAATTCATCTTCGTTAATACGCCGCTGTGGTTTAAACATTTCCGGCAGGTGTGCATAGTTGAACACAGACAGGCGATCCGGACCTGCCGCGATAATTTTATCCACGGTTGTGGCAAAACGTTCAATGGTTTGATGCGGCAGACCGTAAATCAGATCAATACTGACAGACTTGAAACCCTCTGACTTGGCAGCATTTAACGTCGCAAAAGTCTGTTCTTCACTCTGGATGCGGTTCACCGATTTTTGTACCTGCGCATCAAAATCCTGCACACCAAGACTCATCCGGTTAAAACCAATCTCCCGCAACAGGGCAATGGATTCCGGCGTAACTTCGCGCGGGTCAATTTCAATGGAATACTCGCCGGTATCGTCATCGTGTAACTGGAAGTGTTGGCGCGTGACGGCCATCAGCTCACGCATTTGTGCATGACTGATAAACGTTGGTGTACCACCGCCCCAGTGCAATTGATCCACCACGCGATTGTCATCAAACAATGCAGACTGCATGGCCAGCTCTTTATGCACACGATCAAGATACGGTTGTGATTTGCTGCGATCTTTGGTGGCAATTTTGTTGCAGCCGCAGTAAAAACATACGGTGTCGCAAAAAGGAATATGAAAGTAGAGAGACAACGGTGTCGGCTGCCCACCCTGCTGAATTTGCGCCCGGCTTTGCTCGTTGGTTCTTTCTGCCACTGCACGATAAGCCGGTTCTGCAAAGGCCTCATCAAATTTTACCGCTGTGGGATACGAGGTGTAACGCGGGCCCGACCGGTTATAACGGCGGATCAAATCCAGATCAAAAACCAGCTTTTGTTCAAGCGAAGAGTCGGAGGCAGCGGACATAAATTCTCACCAGAGCACTGGGGCTTTGCCCCGTTAATGATAGGGAATTATAGCCCGCAGCGGAACCCGTGGCCACACAGCTATCAGTTCAGGGCATACGCTTCAATTGTTCTGTGGTAAGCAAAAACACATGGGTACCACCATGCTCAAAATCCAGCCAGGTAAAAGGCACCCTGGGATAAGCTTCTATCAACGCAGCAGCACTGTTACCCACTTCCACGATCAACACACCCTTGGGATTCAGAAAATCCACTGCCTGTTGCAGGATACGCCGGACGATATCCAGCCCGTCCTGCCCCGAAGCCAGCGCCAGCTCCGGCTCATGGCGAAATTCTTCAGGCAGGACGGCCATGTCTTCGCTATCCACATAAGGCGGATTACTGACAATAATATCGTAACGCCGCCCCTCCAGCCCACTAAACAGATCGCCCTGATACAAGGTGAGCTGATCATCCACATGGTGGTTTTGCCTGTTTTTCTCTGCCACTACCAAAGCATCGGCAGACAGATCCGTGGCATCCACCTGCGCAAGGGGAAACACCTGCGCACTGGCAATGGCAATACACCCACCGCCAGTACATAAATCAAGAATACGGGTCACTTTTTCCGCATCCACCCAGGGCTCAAAACGCGCTTCGATCAACTCGGCAATGGGTGAGCGCGGAATCAGTACCCGCTCATCCACATAAAACGGCAACCCGGCGAACCAGGCCTCATGCGTGAGATACGGTGCAGGCAACCGGGTATCGACACGCCGCTGCAACAACGCCAACACATTGACACGTTCATCCCGCGTCAGATGTGTTTGCAACATGTATGGCGGAATCTCATGCGGCAGATGCAGCGTATGGGTCACCAGATAAAAAGCCTCATCCAGCGCATTGTCCGTACCGTGGCCAAAGTACAAATCCGCTTCCCGAAACCGGCTCGTGCCCCAGCGCACAAAATCGCCCAGGGTAACCAGTTCATCAAGAATATCTGTCTGTGAAATATCAATAGAATCTCTGTTCGCCATGCCCTGCTCCGTTACGCTGTGAATGTGCTGTGGTAAAGTGTCCGCCAACGAGCCGCTCACACGGCCCCTGCTGCCTCACGAGGTATCAACGAGAGAAACACAATGAATGTCAGGTTAATAAAAAACCAAACAATCAAGACCGGCTCTCCCGAGGATATATATTCTATCATGCAGCAGGTGCTTTTAAGGGAAAGCCGTATTGCCAGGGAAAAAGAACATTTCTGGGTGATTGGTCTGGCAACCAGCAACAATATCTCCTATATCGAACGGGTCAGTTTAGGCAGCATATCAGCCACTATAATAAACCCGCTTGAAGTGTTTAATCTGGCTGTCCGAAAAAAATCACCCAAAATTATCCTGGTGCATAATCACCCCAGTGGAAACCTGGAACCATCAACAGCAGACAAAGATATTACAAACAACATTATTGAAGGTGGAAAAACACTGACTATTGAGGTTCTTGATCATCTGGTGATTTCCGCAGAATCCTATTACAGTTTTGCAGAAAATGGCCTGCTCTGAATGAGACAATACTCTACTGATGAAATCTAAAGCGGAAACACGCTGATGTTGGTGGAACCGCTGCGCTTGTTCCACCCTACCCAGATAGAAACTAGGGTTGGGCATTTATCAATTTTTTTGTTCCACTCTACTCAACACAACGTAAAATTGTAGGAGGGAACAAGCGCAGCGGTTCCACCATAACCGAATAGAGACTAGAGTGAGGCGTTCATCAATTTTTTGTTCGCTCTATTCAACACAACGTAAAATTGTAGGGTGGAACAAGCGCAGCGGTTCCACCATAACCTTGCACACACCCTATAAACCCGATTGACTAAAAAAAGAATAAACTCACACCACTCAAATGATTAATAAAAAATTCTCATAATAAATAATTAAACAGCTTGCTTAGCCTAACGGCTATTCCCGCACGGGAAAAAAGGGCAAAAAAGACATTAACCACACAAATCTGTTCAACCGCATACGAGAGAAAATTACACATGGCACAATATGTTTTTACGATGAATGGCGTCGGCAAAGTCGTCCCGCCCAAACGTCAAATCCTCCGCGATATTCACCTTTCCTTTTTCCCCGGCGCAAAAATCGGCGTGCTGGGTCTTAATGGCTCAGGTAAATCCACCCTGCTGCGCATCATGGCGGGTATCGACACTGACATCATCGGCGAAGCCCGTCCACAAACCGGTATCAAAATTGGTTACCTGTCACAGGAGCCCCAGCTGGATGAAAGCAAAGACGTGCGTGGCAATGTGGAAGAAGCCCTGGGCGACCTGTCTTCCGCACAGGAAGAACTGGACGCCGTATACGCCGCCTATGCTGAACCTGATGCAGACTTCGATGCCCTGGCCAAAAAGCAGGCCGAGCTGGAAGCCCTGTTACAGGCCAACGATGGCCACAGCATGGAGCGTACCCTGGAAATCGCCGCCGACGCCCTGCGCCTGCCGCCCTGGGATGCCGATGTGAGCAAACTCTCCGGCGGTGAACGCCGTCGTGTCGCGCTGTGCAAACTGCTGCTCTCCAAACCCGACATGCTGTTACTGGACGAACCCACCAACCACCTTGATGCCGAATCCGTCGCCTGGCTGGAGCGTTTTCTCCACGACTACCCCGGCACCGTCGTCGCCGTCACCCATGACCGCTATTTTCTCGACAACGTCGCAGGCTGGATACTGGAGCTGGATCGCGGTCACGGCATTCCCTGGGAAGGTAACTACTCCTCCTGGCTGGAACAAAAAAGCGCACGGTTAGAGCAGGAAGAAAAAGCCGAAGGCGCACGCATCAAAGCCATGAAAACCGAACTGGAATGGGTGCGCACTGCCCCGAAAGGTCGGCATGCCAAAAGCAAATCCCGTATTGCCCGCTTTGAAGAACTGAGCAAACAGGACTTTACCGCACGCAATGCCACCAACGAACTGTTTATTCCCCCCGGTCCACGATTGGGCGACATGGTGATCGAAGCGACTAACCTGAAAAAGGGATTCGGCGAACGCTTGCTGTACGACAACCTCAACTTCAACCTGCCACCCGGCGGTATTGTCGGCATCATCGGCCCTAATGGCGCGGGTAAAACCACCCTGTTCCGCATGATTACCGGCGAAGAAAAACCCGATGGCGGCGAATTGAAAGTAGGCGAAACCGTCAAGGTCGCCTGTGTTGACCAAAACCGCGATGCACTGGACAGCAACAAAACCGTGTGGGAAGAAATCTCCGGCGGCCATGACAACATGATGATCGGCGCTCTTAATGGCGGTATGGAAATCAACTCCCGCGCCTACGTTGGTCGTTTCAACTTCAGAGGCAGCGACCAGCAAAAACGGGTCGGCGACCTCTCCGGTGGTGAACGCAACCGTGTACACCTTGCCAAACTGCTCGCCTCGGGTGGCAACTTGCTGTTACTCGATGAGCCCACCAACGACCTCGATGTCGAAACCCTGCGCGCACTGGAAGAAGCCCTGCTGGAATTCCCCGGCTGCGCCGTGGTCATCTCCCATGATCGCTGGTTTCTTGATCGTATCGCCACTCACATACTGGCCTTTGAAAGCGACAGTGAAGTGGTATGGTTTGAAGGCAACTACGCCGATTACGAAGCCGACCGTAAACGCCGACTGGGTGCCGATGCCGATCAACCGCATCGTATTAAATATAAAAAACTGACACGCTAACCTGGGAACGAGAACAAAATTTTACGGCTGTCCCGTTAACGTTATTTCCGTCATTCCGGGACAAGCCCGGAATGACAAAAAAGGTTGCTCAAACTCATATGCCCGTAGCGATTGATATTCAGGTTTTATTTCACGCCTTCTTCATTCCATGACTGCGTTGAAATTCCTCGCAATAATCCGGCTATACCCATGGCGCTTGAGATTCAGATGTCAATAGGCATAAACATGTATCCAGTGATTTTTCTTATCTACCCGAAACGGGGTGTCATAAAATGCTTGACCACGTCATGATCACTCCGCAGATTTTTTAGGCAACAAAATAGTAAAGCAGCTACCGCCACCCATATTGTTTACCAGGTTTATATCGCCGTTATGGGATCGCGCAACGGCTCTAGAATAACTTAACCCCAAGCCACAGCCATCATGTGTGCGGCTTTGATCGCAACGAAAAAACCGGTCGAATACCCGCGACTGATTATTTTTGTGAATACCAATGCCTGTATCTTTTACCATAATTTCAATATTCTCCTTGCCACAAGCTAAAGCAACATTTACCTCGCCATTATCCAAGGTATATTTTATGGCGTTATCTATAAGGTTGGCGAGCATACGTTGAAGATTTTGTTTATTGCCGTAAATGTCGCAATTATTTTCCAGGTGGTAAGTTAATTTAATGTGTTTTCTTTCGGCCATTGTTTCAAAAAGTTCACAGGCATCTTGAACCAGTTGTGAGATATTTATTTTTTGTTTTGATGGTTGACATACACCAGCTTCAGCCTCGGCGATATCAAGTGCCGAATTAATCATTTGCAATAATCGGTCGCATTCTTCTATGGTATCCGATGCGGCAGATTTAAATTCATTAGGTGTTTTTTCGTTTGATAGTGCGGCCTCTGAAATCACTCTTATGCGGGCTAATGGGCTGCGTAAATCATGGGCAATATTATCGGTCATTTCGGTTAGTTCGAAAATTAAAACTTTTATTCTGTCAAGCATGGCATTAAATGTACTTACAAGCTGCGAAATTTCATCGCCTTGTGCAGAAACAGAAACACGTCGATCTAATCTACCTTTTTCAATTTCAGCAGCAATACGGCTTACTTCTTTAATGCCTTTAACGGCACGGCTTGCCATTAACCAACCAATGAAAAACGCAACCGGAATAACAATTAAAAACATACTAATAAAAACACTAGACAGTGATGTCATTATGTCCTTTGTGTCTTCTGTTGACTCTCCTGTATGTAATAAAATGTCTGGAGCAATTAAGCCGTGAACGATTTTAGCTTGATATTCCATTCCTTGAACATTTATGGTTTGAAAAATAGATTTACGGGTGGAAAATACTTGTTTAATAAGGTGCTGGTTATTGGGTAAAGATTGCCAAAGAGATAAGTCTGAGCTATAAATTTTGGTGCCATCTTTATCAAATAATTGAAAAAAGAACTTTTGATTTTCACCAAATTGCATTTCAAGTTCTATTTCACGTTTAACACCATCCAGCCCTTCGTTTTTATACAGCATTTGAAATTCGACGATTCCATCAAGCAAGTCTTGCTCCGCATTACGATCTAATGTTTTTTTAAGTGAAAAATAAGATGCAGTAAAAACTATTGTAATTAAAATAATAACAACCAAGGTATACCAAAAAGTTAATTTGAATGCCAGCGTGTTAGGAAAGTGAATCATTTTTTAAAAACGTAGCCAAGGCCGCGTATAGTATGAATTAAGGAGGTGTTAAAATTTTTGTCGATTTTGTCTCTAAGTTTACTAATGCGTGCTTCAACAACATTGGTTTGTGGATCAAAATTATAGTTCCAAACACGCTCCATAATCATGGTTTTAGAAACAATGTTTCCGGCATTGCGCATAAGATATTCTAACAGAGCAAACTCTTTAGGTTGAAGTTCTATGTTTATACCTTCGCGAATTACCGTACGTGACAATAAGTCTATTGATGTATTGTGAATAGTTAAACTAGTTGATTCACTAATATTATTGGATCGTCTTAAATGCGCTTGTATGCGCGCCAATAATTCACTAAATGAGAAGGGTTTAATAAGGTAATCATCACTGCCACTTTGTAGACCTTTTACACGATCATCAACAGATCGCCTAGCGCTGACAATAATAACTGGTGTCAAAATATTCTGTGCGCGCATTCTTTCTATAATTGATAACCCATCAAGTTCAGGTAACATAATATCAATAATATTGATGTCGTAGCTATTGTTGAGTGCCAAATCCAAACCCTCAATTCCATCGACTGCGTGAT
>WFQM01000268.1 GCA_015487095.1 Gammaproteobacteria bacterium
ATACAGGGCTCAGCAAACATATAGCATGATTATCGGAATATTACAGACAGGCTCAGTCAAGCCGGAATTCAGTACGTTGTTTGGTGAATACCCGGCGATGCTCCAGTCACTTCTGAGCAACATTGATCCTCGTTTGAGATTCAAGGTTTACGATGTGCAGAACAATCATTATCCCGATGATATTCATGAATGCGATGCCTACATCACCACCGGGAGCAGGGCGAGTGTTTATGATCCTGAACCGTGGATCAGCGTTTTGCAGGCATTTATCGTTACGTTGGATCAGCAACAAAAAAAACTGGTGGCCGTGTGTTTTGGCCATCAGCTGGTGGCTCAGGCGTTTGGTGGTAAAACCGAAAAATCAGATAAAGGCTGGGGTGTCGGTGTGCATTCCTGTCAGATTCGGAAACACAAACACTGGATGAAACCTGTAATGCAGGATTACAAACTGATTGTCTGTCATCAGGATCAGGTGACAAGGCTGCCGGATAATGCCGAACTGCTTGCGGGCAGTGAGTTTTGTCCGATCAGCATGTACCAAAGGGGTGATAACATTCTGGCACTGCAAGGTCACCCGGAGTTCAGCAAAGCTTATGCCGAAACGCTCATGCGTCACCGCCAGAACCTGCTGGGAAAGACGGTGTTTAATCAGGGAATTCGTTCATTACAATCAGCAACCGATGAAACGGGTATTGCGCAGTGGGTGTTAGAATTTATGGCAGATTAATCCTGTTGATAGTAGGGGGTTCGGGTGGGTATTAAGTGCGTTGTGTGCAGTGTTTACCTGCATATCGAATTCTCCAGACAATCAGCGTGAAGCTTAAGGATCAAATACCGCTTGCCAATGTGGTAGCAGATCCAACGCCAGCGGAAAAGGGACGGTAATATACCCATGGCGATTGAGATTTAGGTGTCACTGCACGCCCTCTTTATCCCATGACTGCGTTGTTGTCAGGAGGGCTGCTGTCACAAAGAAAGATGCCTGGATACAGGCTTTGGTTGAACGTAAGGGTAAAAAATGTGCCGCCGTTGCGCTCGCCAACAAAACCGTGAGAATGGCTTTTGCCATGCTCACACAGGGCACAGAATATAAACAAGTGACGTGTTATAAACGCAGAGGTCGCAGAGGCCACAGAGAAAAATACTAAAAATTTTACGTTCTTTGTGTTAAATGCTCATTGTTTTTTTGGATAAGGGCGTTTCAGTTTTTAATTCATATTTCAATCTGTTGATTTCAGAATGTTGGAATGGTATCGAATATGGTCGCCAATAAACGTTGAGATAAAATGATAGCTATGGTCATAACCTGTTCTCATTCTCAGGTCCAATGGGTACTTATTTTTTTCGCAGAGATACTGTAGTTTTTGTATCATTAATTGGTTGTCTAAAAACTCATCATTTGTTCCTTGATCAATTAAGACCGGAATCATATGTGTACATTTTTCTATCAGGTGACAGGCGTCATATTCTGCCCATTCACTTTTATCATCGCCCAGATATTTTTGAAAAACCTCTTTACCCCAGGTGCATTCAGTGGGGTGGCAAACGGGCGAAAAAGCAGAAACACTTTGATATAATTTTGGGTTTTTTAATGCGCAGGTCAATGCGCCATGTCCGCCCATTGAATGCCCGCTGATGCTTTTTCGGGCATTTACAGGGAAATTTTTCTCGATTAACTGCGGTAATTCCTTTGTGATGTAACTGTACATTTTATAGTTTTCATTCCAGGGCGGCTGGGTAGCATCGATATAAAACCCTGCACCCTTTCCCAGGTTATAACGATCAGGTACATCGGGTACATCATCACCTCTTGGACTGGTGTCGGGCATAACCAGTGCAATTCCATGTTCCGCAGCATATCGTTGAGCTCCGGCTTTAATCCGAAAATTATCATCCGTACAGGTCAGTCCGGACAACCAGTACAATACTGGCACAGCTTGCGTTTCTGCTTGTGGAGGAAGGTATATCGAAAACGTCATTTCACAGTGACAATATTCTGATGTGTGCAGGTATCGTGATAACCAGCCATCAAATTCTTTTACGGTGTCAATTTTTTTCATCATTATCCTGTGCCCATCCTAAAAAGTAATCACTGAGCGAATGCTCTTGCCTTCATGCATGTAATCAAAGGCTTTGTTAATGTCTTCCAGGGGCAGGGTATGGGTCACCAAGTCATCAATCACAATTTTGCCTTGCATATACTGTTCTACATATCCTGGTAATTCGGTGCGTCCTTTGACGCCGCCAAACGCGGTGCCCTTCCAGGTTCTTCCGGTAACAAGCTGGAAAGGCCGGGTATGTATTTCCTGTCCCGCACCGGCAACACCGATGATTGTGGAAACACCCCATCCCATATGGCAGCATTCAAGCGCTTCCTGCATTACGCCAACATTACCAATGCACTCAAAAGAATAATCAACCCCGCCATTGGTCATGTCATTAATAAATTCAACCAGACTGCCGTTTATTTTTTCAGGATTAATACAATCCGTTGCCCCCAATGCTTTGGCCATCGCAAATTTGCCTGGATTAAGGTCTATTGCGATTATCCGTTCGGCTCTTGCCATGACGGCCCCCTGAATAACCGACAGTCCAATGCCACCCAGGCCAAAAACAGCAACAGAAGAACCGGCTTCCACTTTTGCGGTGTTGAGAACAGCACCAATACCTGTAGTAATACCACAGCCGAGCAGGCAGACTTTATCCAGTGGCGCTGCCTTGTTGATTTTGGCCAAAGCGATTTCAGGTACAACGGTATACTCAGAAAATGTAGAACAACCCATGTAATGATAAATCGGAGATCCATTTTTTGAGAAACGGCGACTGCCGTCCGGCATGAACCCCGTCCATACTGTGGATGCAATTGACTGGCACAAGTTGGTTTTTGCAGAATGGCAGTATTCGCACACGCCACATTCAGGAATATAAAGCGGTATAACATGGTCTCCAATCGATAAACCCGTTACATCCGGCCCGCATTCGATGACTTCACAGCCGCCCTCATGGCCCAGTACACAAGGAAATGCGGCTTCCGGGTCTTCGCCGGATAACGTAAATGCATCGGTGTGGCACACGCCGGATGCGACAACTTTCAGTAATACCTCACCCTTTTTAGGTGCTTCAATGTCTATTTCTTCAATTTCCAGTGGGCGATTAGCAGCCCAGGCGACTGCGGCTTTTCCTTTCATTCGGGATTCCTTCAGGTCATATTAATTGGCGATGATAATACACCGTCTTAATGTGAATTAAGCGCTAAAAATATCGGTTTTAAGAAGCGCCGGGTATTTAATGCAGAGGTCGCAGGAGGCGCAAAGGGGGCAGAGAAAAACACTGAAAATTTTGTGCCTTCTGCGTCTTTATGCCCCCTACGTTTATAACACACCACTTGTCAGTCCCACGACAACATAACTTCCCAATACACTGGCGATTGTTCGAGAGCTTCCGGTATAGCAGCGGTACTGATCCGTTCATGCCCGTTTTCTCCCTCTCATTGCTTCTGCGCAGAGCCTACGGTAGAATGCGTCGCTCAAAATTCGGGTTGCCCCAAAAGGCAACAAACCTTGCTTCACCGTGTTGTATCTTCTTTTTTCTTTATAAAAACGAAGGTGCGCGGGAGGCGTTAACCATAAGGAATGCTCGTGAGACACTACGAAATCGTGTTTCTGGTCCACCCTGACCAGAGTGATCAGGTCCCCACCATGATCGAAAAATACAAGGCAACAGTTGAAGG
>WFQM01000269.1 GCA_015487095.1 Gammaproteobacteria bacterium
GCCAGTCCTTGTCCCTGCGGGAAATCCCCATTATGCTTGGCGCTGCTTAAATCGCACATTTTAATAACAGGGTAAGCTAATACGATGGGCCGTCATTTTTCCGTTAAGGATTTTTCTCTATTTTCATTTCTGGTTGTGTTGATGGGCGTTATGTTGCTGTCTATGTACATGGTAGACCGGCAGTGGAGCAAAATGGCCCAGATGCAGCGTGTGATGGATGAGCAGGCGAAAGATCTGCGACAGATACAGGGGATGATTCGTAATATTGAGAAGAGCCTGAGCACGGGGCGGGTTGCTGTTGCGCCTGCATCTCGGGACGCGGGCATAGAGGCAAGTTCTGATGAGCAGCGCCCGGATGCTTTCCGTCGCGCCATTATCGCGGCGAATCAGGATGACTATCAGGAGGGGGACTGGTATGTGCAGGCTTTTGCCACGGGGCTGAAGACGATTACACCGTTGATTTCCCAGGATGTTTATTCATCGAATATTCAGTCTTACATATTGGAGTCATTATTGACGCGTGATCCCGATACGCTGGAGTGGGTGGGTTTGATTGCCAAAGATTGGCAGATTCATGAGGATGGTTTGACGTTTACGTTTAATCTGCGTGAGGATGTTACTTTTTCAGATGGTGCTCCAGTGGAGGCGAAGGATGTCGCATTCAGCTATGAATTTATTATGGATGACCGTATCGCAGCACCACGCGGTCGTGCGTATTTTGAAAAAATCGAGAGCGTGACGGCTTTAGACCGATTTACTGTTGAATTCAAATATAAAGAACCCTATTTTAATGCGCTGTCTTTGGCCGGTGGCATGTCGATACTGGCTAAACATTTTTATGAGCCTTATCTGGAAAAAGCAGAGGAATTTAATCAGTCCAAGGGGTTGTTATTGGGTTCCGGGCCATATCGTTTGGCAGACCCCAAAGGCTGGACGCCGGATCAGGGGCTGGTTGAGGTGAATCGGAATCCCCGGTATTGGGGGCCAGTGCAGCCTTCTTTTGATCGGATATTGTGGAAAGTCATTGAGAATGACAGCGCACGGTTGACGACTTTCCGTAATGGGGAAATCGATGTTTACAGTGCGCGACCCAGAGAATATCAAAATCTGCTGAAGGATGATGATTTAACAAACCGTACTCAACATTTTGAATACATGAGCCCTTCGGCAGGTTATAGCTATATTGGCTGGAACCAGAACCGTGCAGGAAAAGTCACACGTTTTGCGGATAAAAGAGTGCGTCAGGCGATGACGTATCTTACCGACAGGCAGCGTATTATCGATGAAATCATGTTGGGTTATGGTGAGGTGGCGATCAGCCCATTTAACCCACGAAGCAAGCAACATAACCTGTCACTTAAACCCAGAGACTTTGACCTGAAAAAGGCGCAGAAACTGTTGGCCGAAGCAGGTTATCAAGACGCTAATGGTGACGGCATACTAGAAGATAAAGCGGGCATGCCTTTTGAGTTTGAGCTGGTTTATTTTCAGGGTAATGAAGATACAAAACGTATTATCCTGTTTTTAAAAGATCTCTATGCGAGTGCGGGAATTTTAATGAAACCCAAACCCACGGAATGGTCAGTGATGCTGGATTTGTTGGGTAAGCGGGATTTTGATGCGATTTCTCTCGGCTGGTCCAGTGGTATTGAAACCGATATTTATCAAATGTTTCATGGTAAGCAGGTGGATAATAATGGCGATAATTTTATTCATTATAAAAACCCGAAGCTGGATAAATTAATCGATCAGGCGCGTGAAACTGTCAATGAAGAAAAACGTATGCCGTTATGGCAACAGGCTGAGGCGATTATGTATGAGGATCAGCCTTATACTTTTTTGATGCGCCGTAAAACAATGGCGTTTATCGATAATCGCATGAAGAATGTTGCTATTACCAAGATGGGTTTAAACAGTTCCGCAGTGCCTGTTGAGTGGTATGTGCCACAAGCACAACAAAAATATTCTCATTAGCATAGGCTGCAACGTAGATGTCTACCTATATTGTACGCCGACTGTTGTTGATGATTCCGACGTTGCTGGGTATCACGTTGGTGGTTTTTATCGTGATGGCTTCAGCTCCCGGTGGGATTAGCGCGCAAAGCCTGGTTGAAGGTCAGAACCTGGAGCCGCAAGCGAAAAAGGCTTTGGAGGATTATTATAATAGACTCTATGGTCTGGATTCCCCTGCCTATATTCAATATTTACGATGGCTGAATAATGTTTCTCCTGTAGGTTTCATTTTTGATGAAGCAGGGGAGCTGGATGGTTTTTCTTTTTTTAAGGGTTCTTATCTGGGTAAGAGCTTTCGCTATGGGCGACCTGTTACGGATTTGATTGCCGAAAGGGTGCCCATTACCGCTCTGCTGAATATTATTTCCATACCGATCATTTATATTATTGCTGTTGCTATTGGTGTGCGTGCGGCAACACAAAGAGGCCAGACTTTTGATGTGGGGTCCAGTGCCCTGATGTTGGGTTTGTGGTCAATTCCAACCATGTTGACCGGTGTCTTGTTGATTGGTTTTTTTGCGAGTGATCAGTATTGGCATTGGTTCCCTACGTCAGGACTTAACGACAGGGTGGCGCTGGATATGGTGTTTTTGCCGCATTGGGGCTCGTTGTCGGACGTCCTCATTTTGATCGTTTCTGTTTTGTTCGCAACGGCATTTTTCACCTGGATGAGTCGCTGGAGTAAACCTCATGCTCGGGCGGCTTGTTTTGCTGTTATTGGTTTGTTTGCAGGTTTTTTGATGGCGGATGCCTTGCCGGAAAAAGAGCAGGGGCTGATAACGTACCTGATGCTGATTTCGCTTGCCGCAGCGTTGTTTGGTGCTGTGGCTTATGCGCAATATTCGGTGATGCGGGTCTTTTTTATGGGCCTGGTCGGGTTGGGTATCGGTTTCATCATTGCGTCTTATTTTCAGGAAGGGCCGTTTGTCCGGGGTTTTTTGCTTGATCGTGCATGGCATCTTGTCTTGCCTATTATTTGTTTGACCTATGGCGGTTTTGCCTTTTTGTCAAAATTAACACGCACGGCCATGCTGGAAAATTTACTTTCCGATTATGCACGAACCGCCAGAGCCAAAGGGGTTAGCGATAAGGATGTATTATGGCGACACGTTTTTCGTAACAGTTTATTGCCTTTGATTACTGTTTCCGCCAGTTTGTTGCCGAGTTTGCTCGGTGGTTCGGTGATTGTTGAGAGTATTTTCAGTATTGATGGTATGGGTAAGCTGGCTATTGAGGCGGTGAAAGGCCGGGATCGGGAGCTGGTTTTGTCAATCACATTGATCAGTGGTTTGTTAACATTGTTAAGTTATCTGATTGCCGATATTTGTTATGCGATTGCAGACCCGAGAGTCAGTTATGAATAGCGTTGAGATGTCACAAGACCGGCCTGCTGAAGCAAGTTACAGCAAAAAAATTGTGCGCGATGTGTTTTCCCGGCTTGGTGCAAAATTAGGTTTGGCCTGGATTGCGATTATTGCCTTTGCCGCTATTTTTGCGCCGTTTCTGGCGAACTCACACCCTTTGTTGTTAAGCGTTGATGGTGAAATCAGCAGTCCCGCGCTGCGTTTTCTCACTTCAGGTGATGTGACAGCACTCGGTGTTTTTCTTTGTGTTGTTATTCTTTATTTTCTTCATCTGCCGTTCACAAAAAATATCACTATTTTAGCCGTCGTTGGTGGTGGTATTGGTTTGTTGAGTGTTGTTTTTATTAACCCGCCGCAATTGACTGTTTATGAGCAGTATCGTGTTAACGAAGCGGCTGAAAATTATGACTGGGTTATTCGTGCGCCGGTGCCTTATTCACCCAAAGACTATATACGGGAACAGGGTGACACAGGGTTGGAAGCTCCCTTGAGTGATAAACATCGCCTTCATCTTATGGGTACGGAAGAAAACGGGGCCGATGTGTTGAGCCGGATGATACATGCCTCACGTATTGCTTTGGCCATTGGTTTTATTGCGACGGGTATTGCGCTGTTTATCGGCGTTATTCTGGGCGGCTTGATGGGGTACTTTTCCGGCATCGTGGATATGATCGGCATGCGTCTGGTCGAGATATTTGAAGCGGTGCCCACGTTGTTTTTATTGCTGATTTTTGTTGCTTTTTTTGATCGTAGTTTATACGTGATGATGATTATTATTGGTATAACAGGCTGGCCGGGTTATGCACGTTATGTTCGTGCTGAATTTTTGCGCTTACGACAACAGGAATTTGTGCAGGCTGCCATTGTTTGTGGTTTACCGCTGCGCTCTATTTTGTTTCGTCATATGTTGCCCAATGGTATGGCACCGATTTTGGTGGCGGCCAGTTTTGGTGTGGCTTCGGCCATTCTTGCAGAAGCGACGTTAAGCTTTCTGGGGTTAGGGCTGGTGGATAATCCTTCGTGGGGGCAGATGTTAAATCAGTCTGTACAGTCTTCTACTTTTAACTGGTGGATGGCTGCCTTTCCGGGGGGAGCGATATTTTTAACTGTATTTGCCTATAACCTGATTGGCGAATCCATGCGCGATGCGATTGACCCTTATCTGAAGCGCAAATCTTAAATGATGGTAACTCAGTCTGGTTTTTAGAAATGTGTAATACCATCAAACCAGGTGTTGTAAACGCAAAGGGCGCAGAGACGCAAAGAACGCAAAGCTTGTACCGTTTTTCTTTGCGCTCTTTGCGTCTCTGCGAACTTTGCGTTAAATACTCAGAGGCTTGAACAATGCTCACCCTACTAAGTTTTCTTTAAAGGTCTGTAATGTTATTAACCGTCAAAAATTTAAAAACCTGGTTAAGCACGGGTACGGAGTCTGGTACAGAAGTGGTTCGGGCCGTTGATGGTATTTCATTTGAAATCAAAAAA
Organism: Gammaproteobacteria bacterium; assembly: GCA_015487095.1. Taxonomy (GTDB): domain Bacteria; phylum Pseudomonadota; class Gammaproteobacteria; order SZUA-152; family SZUA-152; genus SZUA-152. The sequence goes on from WFQM01000269.1 coordinate 4,863, forward strand.
GGTGAAACACTTTGTCTGGTAGGAGAGTCAGGCAGTGGTAAGTCAATTACCGCACTCTCCATTATCCAACTTATTCCGAAAGATATTTGTCAGCATCCAGAAGGTCAGATCTGGTTTGATTACCGACATAACGATGGCACGCAGGAACAGGTGAATATGCTGGATTTGGCCGAACATCCTCAGCGTGACATTCGTGGTGCCCGTATTGCCATGATCTTTCAGGAGCCGATGACTTCACTGAATCCTGTTTACACCATAGGGGATCAGATTATTGAAGCATTACAACTGCACTGGCCGGAACTGGATTATGACAGCGCGAAACAACGTGCGATTGACGCACTGACACAAGTGCAGATTCCAGACCCGGAGCAGCGTGTTGACGAATATCCTCATCGTTTGTCCGGGGGGCAACGTCAACGGGTGATGATTGCCATGGCGATAGCGTGTGAGCCTGATCTGTTGATTGCTGATGAGCCAACAACTGCGCTGGATGTCACTGTGCAAGCAGAAATCCTGCGTTTAATGAAAGATCTTCAAGAGCGCACAGGCATGGGGATTTTGTTTATCACCCATGATTTTGGTGTTGTTGCAAAAATGGCGCACAAAGTGGCGGTGATGCGCAATGGGCTTATTGTTGAAGCAGGCAGTTTGCAGCAAGTGTTAAAGCAACCCAGGCATGATTATACCAAAGAACTTTTGGCGGCTTTGCCGGAGAACATGATTCGTGTACGTGCTGAAGCCGGGGAGGGGGGTAAATATACCCCCGCCATTGTTGAGAGCAAGCCCATCCTCGTTGCAAGCGGCTTGAAAGTTTATTTTCCGGTTAAAAAAGGTTTGTGGGCACGGACGGCGAGTTACGTGAAAGCGGTTGATGATATTGGTTTAACCATCAATGAAGGTGAAATTGTTGCCCTGGTGGGTGAATCCGGTTGTGGTAAAACAACGCTGGGGCGGGCATTGTTGCGTTTGATCGAACCGACAGATGGGGAGATTTGTTTTGCAGGTACGAATATTGTGCCGTTAAAGCGTCGTGAAATGAAACCGTTTCGGACAAAAATGCAAATGATTTTTCAAGACCCGATGTCATCATTGAATCCCCGTTTGAATATTGCGACAACCCTGACCGAACCAATGGCAGTACATGGTATTGGTGCAAACCATGAGGAGCGTCTTGATCTGGCACGACAAATGTTAATCCGCGTGCAGTTGCCTGACTCTTATTTGTGGCGTTACCCCCATGAATTTTCCGGGGGGCAACGTCAGCGAATTGGTATCGCCCGTGCTTTGGTGCTTGATCCGGAATTTATTGTTTGTGATGAAGTGACCAGCGCCCTTGATGTGTCTGTGCAATCAGAGATTTTGCAGATGTTATTGGGTCTGCGCGCTGAACGACAGCTTTCATTGCTTTTTATTACGCATGATATTGGTGTTGTGGAATATGTCAGTGATCGTATGGTGGTGATGAACGAAGGGAAAATCGTTGAACAGGGTTTGACAGATGATATTTGCCATTCTCCACAAGAAGCATATACGCAGAAATTACTGGCTGCGGTACCCCGGTTGTATGGATGAGATGCGGGGCAATTTCTACGGGTACAATGCTGTGTTGTTAACGCAGAGGGCACAGAGACGCAGAGTGCGCAGAGAAAACCATGATGATAAACTGACCGCCATTCACCAACGCAAACCGGGGTAATCATGGCAGGACACAGTAAATGGGCCAATATCAAACACCGCAAGGCCGCTCAGGATGCCAAACGCGGTAAAATTTTCACCAAACTGATTCGTGAAATAGTGGTCGCCGCTCGTACGGGTGGCCCGGATTCAGACAGCAATCCACGTCTGCGTGATGCGGTGTCCAAGGCGCTGAGCGCCAATATGAAAAAGGACACGGTGGAAAATGCCATTAAACGGGGTGCCGGTGCCGGTGAGGGCGAAAATTACGATGAAATTCGCTACGAAGGGTATGGTCCCAGTGGTGTGGCGGTGATGGTGGATTGTCTCACCGATAACCGTAATCGCACGGTCTCTGAGGTGCGGCACGCTTTTACCAAAAGCGGAGGCAATCTAGGCACCGATGGTTCTGTGGCGTACCTGTTCAGCAAAATGGGCATGATCAGTTATGCCGCCGGAGCAGATGAAGACGCGATTATGGAAGCCGCGCTGGAAGCGGGTGCTGATGATATTGTGACCAATGATGATGGCAGCATCGATGTGCTGACTCCCTGGGAAGAACTGGTGCCGGTGAAAGAGGCGATGATCGCCGCCGGGTATGAGCCGGACAATGCCGAAGTCACCCAGCAGGCTGCGACCTCGGTGGACCTGGAATTGGAGGATGCGGAAAAGGTGATGCGCCTCATCGATATGCTGGAAGACCTCGACGATGTGCAAAACGTATTTACCAACGCTGATTTTTCTGACGAAGTGATGCAGAAGCTGACGGGATAGAGATATGAAAGCCGATTTCTGTCTCTTTTCTCTGTAATGATGCGTATTCTTGGCATTGATCCCGGCTCACGGTTCACCGGTTTCGGCATTATTGAAAGCGATGGCCGCAGTGCGCACTACGTGAGCAGTGGCTGCATTCGTGTAACAGGGGAGACCTGGGCGGAGCGCCTTGGAGTCATTTTTGAAGGGGTTTCCGAGCTGGTGCAAATTCACCAGCCTGATGAAATGTCCATCGAAAAAGTGTTCATGCATCGCAATGCAGACTCCGCACTTAAACTGGGACAGGCGCGCGGCGCGGCCATTTGCGCAGTGATCACCCGTGATGTGCCTGTGCATGAATATACCCCTGCCGAGATTAAGCAGTCGGTGGTGGGCAAGGGCAATGCCGCCAAAGAGCAGGTACAGCACATGGTGCGGGTGTTGCTTAACCTGCCGGGTAATCCGCAGGCTGATGCTGCTGATGCATTGGCAGCGGCATTGTGTCACGGCAATACCCGGTTTGTGGCAAAACAATTGGCGACATCGCTTCAAACGCATTTGGACAAAAAATAACTCTGCTCTGTAAAAAATGGAAAAAATATGATTGGTCGATTGCACGGTGTTCTGCTGGAAAAACAGCCTCCCCAGTTATTGTTAGATGTCGGTGGTGTGGGCTACGAAATTTCTGCCCCCATGACCACGTTTTATGAGTTACCCGAAACCGGTAACGAAATCACCCTGCACACACATCTTGCCGTGCGCGAAGATGCCCATGTGTTGTACGGTTTTTTGCGTGAACAGGATCGTTTACTGTTTCGTACTTTGATCAAGGTTTCCGGTGTCGGCCCTAAACTGGCGCTGGCCATTCTCTCCGGCATGTCGGCAGATGAGTTTGCGGGCTGTGTACAAAATGGTGACTCGGCCTTGCTCACCCGGTTACCCGGCGTTGGCAAAAAGACTGCCGAGCGTCTGGTAGTGGAACTGAAAGACCGCCTTAAGGATTGGCAGGGTACGACATTGACCGCAGGTATTTCGACAAATCGTGCCGCTCCTGCCAGCGATGCATTGAAAGATGCCATCAGCGCACTGGTGTCATTGGGTTACAAACCACAGGAAGCAAGCCGTATGGTGAGCCAGCTGGAAAGCGATGGACTGGCCAGTGAAGAATTGATTCGTCTGGCGCTGAAGGCTGCGGCACAATAAACCCCTGTAAGGGCAGAAGGGAGTGTTATGTTGAAACCTGCACTTAAAAAAACGCTGTATTTTTTTCTGCTGGGTATTTTGTTACTACCCGCTTGCAAAACCACCGAATCCACTGGATTACGGGATTATTCCAATGGCATTTATGTTGCGGTAACTGCCAGCGCAACAAATCCGGCTTACAGTATTACAGAAACCGTAGGGGTTGCGGGTTCTGGTTATGCCTATTTACTTGAAAGGGCCAACCGGCGTTGGCGGGTAATGTACGATTCTTTTGATGCTAAGGCTTTTGCGAAACCAGTGGGCAATGTACGTGAGGTACCTGCGGACAGCGAAGTATTATGGACGGATGGCGTTAATGTAGTGGTTTATTTTGGTACTGAGCCATTGCTTTTCAGCAGAACCGATGGTTCTTTTGCGTGCCCGAAAAATAAAGAAACGCCCGGCCATCGCGCCTGTCGCAGCGCGTTGAGCAAAGCCAAAAGTCTGTTTGGTGGTCTGGGTACCGAAAATACAGATCGTCCTTTTGTGCTGGATTTTGACGAGATCAGACAGGCTGTAGAAGACACTGGAATTGTAGCCACTGCCAAACGGCGTTTGGCAGCGGAAAGATAGTCTTTATGCTTAGGAATGGAACACAATAACTCATACAATTGGCACCTCTGCTTCAGCCCGTCTTCGCCCGTTCTTCAATCACAAAAGCTCGGAATAGAACGACTATTCCTGCACTTTTGTTCAATCAGAACGAACGTATACGAACTCAATCAGAGCGCCACTTATATAAGTTATTGTGTTCCATTCCTTAGCTGATGTTGCGCAGGCCACAAATGTGAATTAAGCGCTAAAAATATCTGTTTTAAGAATCACCGGGTATTTAACGCGGAGGTCGCAGAGGCGCAAAGGACGCAGAGAAAAGCACTAAAAATTTTGTGTCCTTTGCATCTTTGCGGTCTCCGTATTTAGCACACACCACTTGTTAGTACCACGACAGCATAACCTCCCAATAGACTGGAGCGCTTCTGATATTGCGCGGGCTTCAGTCAGCATGCGAGTTGTCATGTCATATAAAAATCGTCTGCCACTGATTCATTATTCAAGTGCGCAACATCAGTGCTTAATTCAGAGGCGTAGGGTGGGCACGTTGTTTGTGCCCACGCGTTAATTCCGTATCCGCGTGGGCAAAAAAGCATGCCCACCCTACGGTTTAGTGTTTTTGTGACCTCTGCGTTAAATCTTCACCGGCTCGCATAATAGGCCGCTATAGCCTCAATTTCGACGCGGCTGAGTTCTGCCACCATGCTGTACATCATCGAATTCTGACGCTCCTTGTTTCGATAAGCGAGTAATGCCTTGACCAGATAAGCCTGACGCTGGCCAGCGATGCGTGGTTTGTCAGCATCCGGCTCGCCACCATCTTTCCCGTGGCAACGGTCACACTTCTGCGCCAGTATTTCCGGTGCCTCCATAACATGCACCGTCGGTTTTTGGGTGGGCAGGCGGGAGTAATAATCGGCCAGTTTGCGCATGGCCTTTTTGTCCAGAGCCAGAACGGCATTTTTCATATCGCCATGTTGGCGTGTGTCATTTTTATAGGCATACAGGGCGGCTACAATATAATCGGCGTCCTGTCCGGCCAGACTGGGTGTATCACCTTTTTGACTGTTGCCGTCTTCACCATGACAACCTGCACAGGTGCTGGCCAGCTCTGTATCGCTGTCCGTTTTCTCAGCCCTGGTGGCGGGCATCAGATTGGCCGGAGTCTGACTGGCATAGTACAGCGCCAGTTTTTCGATGTCGGTATCACTGAGATAACGGGTGAGTAGCTGCATTACGGCATGCTGTCGTTTGTTGTCCCGATAGTGTGCGATGGCGATTTGCAGATAGTCTTCAGACAATCCGGTGAGACGCGGAGTACCCGGTGTGATGCTGTTACCCTTGTCACCATGACAGCCATTGCAGGAGACGGCAAGTTGTTTGCCATCGGCCATAGGGCTGAATTTTATCGGACTGTTTTTCACGGTATTCCGGTTTGCCGGAGCACGGGTGGCAAAATAAATGGCATTACGGCGAATAGCCTCATCACTGAGCCCCTGGGCGGCATCCACCATCATTTTGTTCTGGCGTTTTTTGTCACGATACCTTTGCATGGCTGTGATCAGGTAGGCGGCATTTTGACCGGCCAGACTCGGTATAGCCGGGTGAGTGCTGTTGCCATCACTACCATGACAGCCCAGACAGCGGCGGGCCAAAGCGTCGCTGGCATCGCTGGCCTTGAGATGTTTGCCCAGCGGTGAACGTTGTCGTTTTTGCACAGCAAAAAAAGCGGCCAGCTGTTTGATATCGCGCTGACTGAGACTCAGTTTGAAATTTTTCATAATGGCCGCCCCCTGACGTTTACCCTGCAAATAACTTTCCAGTGCAGGAATAAAATATTCGGCTTGCAGTCCTGCCAGACTGGGCACCCCCTCTTTATTACTGTTGCCATCTTTACCGTGGCAGCCGACACAGGGCCGGGATAAAGCCTGACCCGCGCGAATATCGCGTATTGTGTCGGCTCTGCTGATGCGTAGCGGCCTGTCTGTCTGGTTCGCCCAGGTGGCATTCAGTTGAGCAAAATGCTCGGCCAGTTGTTGGCGCTCACTGACCTCCAGGTCAAACACCGCCGCACGCATGGTTTTATGCTGACGGTCACCAATCAGGTAGGCACGCATGGCGGATTCCAGATATGTGGCGTGTTGGCCAGCAATAAAAGGTACGTCGGGTTTGTTGCCCACACCATCGATACCGTGGCAACTATTGCAACTTGCCACCAGTGTTGTCTCATGTGGAATGGGGGTTACCGGGAGATTATTGGCGGGAGTTGCGGGCGGAGTGCCGGAGTCACAAGCGGTTAAATTGACAACCAGCAAGACAGCACTTGATAGCAATAGAATCGGTGCTGATAAAATAGGGGACATGGTGTGAACTCCTTTGGCAAGCAGTACCGATGATGGGCCTATTGTAAGGCCGGGCGGGGTATGAGCACCATTGCTATAATCCTAAATTAATCAGTCGAGCCTGCTGCGAACGTCTAATTATTTTTTTATGCGCTGGCGGGACGGACCAGTTTTTGGGTGGTCAGGTCACGGATGGGAGTAGGACCGGTTTCTGTGCCGAGGGCACCGTGCAGGATCTTATCCAGCATATTGGGAAAGTAGTGACGTACACGCAGAGCGCTGATGGCGGGTGCTTTGCCAGCAGGGTTGGCGCTGGTGGAAATCAGGGCGTGTCCAGCTGTTCGGCATAATGCGGCGGCAATGGGGTGGGCGGTGACTCGCACAGCAATGGTGTTGTGCCGACCACGTATCCAGCGGGGAGTATTGGCGTGAGCAGGTAGCAACCAGGTATGGGGGCCAGGCCAGGTCTCGGCCAGTTGTGTTTCGGCTTCAGCCGTAAGAGGGACGATGAAAGGCGTGAGTTGTGCGATGTCGGCAGCAATAAGAATCAGTCCCTTGTGCATAGGGCGTTGTTTAAGTGCCAGGAGGTTTTGCACCGCGTCAGGGTTTAGCGGATCACAGCCGAGGCCAAATACGGCCTCGGTGGGATAAGCGATGATGCCGCCGCCATGAATCACCCGGGCGGTCTGTGTGAGCTGCCAGCGATTCATGGCGGTGCGACGGGGGCTTATTTGCCGAGCTTGCTTTGCAGGTCGGCGTCTTTGGCGATCACAACACGAGCGTTGGCGGCGCGTTCAGTTTTGACTCGTTCGGACAGTCCCGGATCACCCAGAGCAAGAATCTGGGCGGCCAGATAAGCGGCGTTTTTGGCTCCTGCCTTACCGATGGCCACGGTAGCCACGGGGATACCGCCGGGCATCATCACCGTGGATAGCAGTGCGTCCTGACCTTTGAGCGGGCCACCGTCCATGGGTACGCCAATGACGGGTTTGATGGTCAGCGAGGAGACGACACCAGCAAGGTGGGCAGCCAGTCCGGCGGCGGCGATGAAGGCGGCACAGCCACGGCGGTCGGCATCGGTCACGTAATGGTGTGTGGCATCCGGCGTGCGGTGAGCAGAAGTGATTTTCACTTCCCAGGGCACTTGCAGTTGGTCCAGAGTGTCGAGGGTGGACTGCATGACCGGCAAGTCGGAATCAGAACCCATGAGAATAGCAACGAAAGGTGTAGTCATAGTAGTTTACCTATTGGTTTGGAGTTAAAATGGTTTGGAGCTAAAAGTGTTTCAACCTGGTTTAATATCAATTTTTTCGCGGGCGATGGCACGATAACCGATGTCGCTACGATAGAACATACCGTCCCAGCTAATTTGTTTTGCCAGCGCATAGGCGCGTTTTTGTGCCGCGCTTACGGTATCGCCCAGGCCCACGGCACACAATACGCGACCGCCAGCGGTGACGGTGTGGCCGTCTTTTTCTGCGGTACCCGCGTGGAATATTTTGCTGTCCGGAGTGGTGTCAGCAGTATTGTCGTTGGTATCCAGTCCGGAAATGACATCACCCTTTGTGTAGTCAGCGGGATAACCTCCGGCGGCCAATACTACGCCCAGTGCGGCACGCGGGTCCCATTCGGCAGTAACCTGATCCAGGCGGTTGTCCAGTGCCGCGTTACACAGTGCGATGATGTCCGAGCGCAAGCGCATTAAAATGGGCTGGGTTTCAGGGTCGCCAAAGCGGCAGTTGTATTCGATGACCCTGGGCGCACCACTGTTGTCGATCATCAGTCCTGCGTAAAGAAAACCGGTGTAGGGATTACCTTCGGCAGCCATGCCTGTCACGGTGGGTTCGATAACCTCGGACATGATGCGTGCATGCACTTCGGGGGTGACCACAGGGGCAGGGGAGTAGGCACCCATGCCGCCGGTATTGGGGCCAGTGTCACCTTCACCCACACGTTTGTGATCTTGCGAGGTGGCCAGTGGCAGTATGTGTTTGCCGTCCACCATGCAGATGAAGCTGGCTTCTTCACCGTCAAGAAATTCTTCGATAACCACTCTGTGTCCAGCCTCGCCAAAGGCATTGCCTGCGAGCATGTCGCGCACGGCGTTTTCGGCGTCGTCCAGGGTCATGGCCACAATGACACCTTTGCCCGCTGCCAGACCGTCGGCCTTGATGACAATGGGCGCGCCTTGTTCGCGCACGTATGCCAGTGCTTCATTGATGTCGGTGAAATTGCCGTAGCGGCCGGTGGGAATGTGGTGCCGTGCCAGAAAATCCTTGGTGAAAGCCTTGCTGCCTTCCAGTTGTGCTGCGCTCCGGGTGGGCCCGAAACAGCGCAGACCGGCTTTATCAAATGCATCCACCAGACCGATAACCAGGGGTGCTTCGGGGCCGACGATGGTTAGGCCGATGCTGTTGTCCTGGGCAAAGGCCAGCAGGGCATCGATGTCTTCCACGCCGATGGCGACATTTTCCAGTTTGGGCTCGTGCGCTGTACCGGCATTGCCGGGAGCCACAAAAACCTGTTCTACATCAGGCGACTGTGCTGCTTTCCAGGCCAGGGCATGCTCACGTCCACCGCCGCCGATAATCAATACCTTCATGTTGTATTCCGCGTATCTGTCGTTGCAAACCGCGTCGCCGGAAAGGGCGACTGGCGACTAACTGGCGACTAAAAAAGGCCGCTAATGATAGCAGATTCACCAGCCTATGCACGCAGGATACCGGGAGCCGTAACAGGCGTTACAGCTCGATTCTGATGCCGCCATTGATCCAGTATTGGCGGACATTGTCCTGCCCCAGCCGGTTTTCGTAGTAAAGGAAGCCTGATCGACCGTTGGCAAAAACCGCCGTCACACCCAGGCCCAGATTAAAATAGTTTCGGTCCGGACTGTCGGAGTCAATGTTGAAACTGGTACGGGTCGGGTCATAGGCAAACTGTGCCGCGATGGCGCGCGAGTTGTCCCTGAATTCGTGTTCCCATTCACCATTGAGTTGTAACAGGTACACGGCATTGCGGGCGCTGATTGCATAACTGGCCTGACTGCCCAGCACGGCGGTTATGGAATCCACATCCTGATTAGCAATCGTTAATACCGAACCTGACCCTATACCTCCGGGGTTCGAGGCCGATTCAGTGTAACCATTAATCGATGTCCGGATGTACCCCAGTCGTCCGTAAGGGCCGAAAGTCAGTGCGTTTCGGCTGTATTCATAACCACCACTCAGGCTGACGGCATATTCCTGGCCTGTTGTATCGCCGACACCCTCTTGCAGGGGATTGCCCGGCAGGTTGATGCGGCGTCGGGTATCGATATTGTTTTTGCCCACTTTGATAAGTCCGTCCAGATAAAACGATGCTGACTGGTAGTAGCTGCCATAGGCTGTCAGATGCCAGTTATTGATATCCAGGTTACCGGCATTTCCCTTGAAGTCAGAATCCTTGCCGCTGTAACCCAGGGCACCGCCCACAACCAGTTTATCCGATATTCGGTAATCGGCACCGGCGGTGATTCCTTCGGCGCGGAAGTTGAACCCTGTTTCCTGGCTGGTTTTATCTCTGTCTCCGGCAATGACAGTGGCATTAACAAAGCTGCCCCAGCGGCTGGCAATACCTTGTTGCTCACCTGCCGAGCCCCCCTGTGTATTGCCTCCAAATAGTGCCGTGACAACGGACTCAGGCAGGGTTTGTCCATCAATCCTGATATTCAGGCCCGAAAGATTGACACCTCGCGTGCCCCCACGCAGGGCCACAAGTCGTCGGTGAATGCTCGCAGACTGAAGCTTGGCGGTTTCGATAATTGCTCTGCCCTGGGCAGACACTTCCTCGTGGGCGAGCAGATCCAGGTTTGCGGCAATCTTTGTCAGGTCATCGCTATTCAGACGGTTACAAGTTAACAGCAAGTCATCCTGTTCGGTACTTCGCCCTTCTCCCAATTCTGCCAGAGCGATGCACATGGGCTCCATTGCTTTTGCCACGGATCTCTGGTTTCTTGAGAGTCCGGGCAGTTCAGCGATACTACTGTTGACTACAAAAATCACGGAAACAGGGTCGTGTAAATTTCTGGCAAACACACTGTCACTATTATTCAAGCCTACGGTGGCTTTTATTTCGACACGGTTTGAGGTGTCGAGGGACAATGTGTTGCTGGATTGGCCGCTGGTATCCGTTATTGTTGTCAATTGTTGCAGGGTTCCACCGCTGGCGGTTAGAATTTCCCAGTTGACAGTCACACCTTCGACAGGGTTCTCGTTCGCATCAAATGCATTGATAACAAAAGGTTCCAGAATGTCTCCCGATACGCCTCGCTGAAAATTACCGGAAATGGTTTTGAGCTGATTTGTTTGATTTGAAGGCGAGATGACATCCGTTGTAATGAACTGGCTGGATTGCGAGCCATCAAATGAAGTGCTGCTAATAATAAATTGAAGGTCATGTTGTCCTTCATCCGGGTACCAGGTCAATATATATTGCGCGGAACCAACGCCCTCGAATTCGGGGCAGGAAAAAGTAGTACGATTAGCATCAAGAGAGCATGTTCCTGTTTCCGAACTGAACGAGCTGGTAATATTTATTTCATCCGAAACAATTCGGATTTTGGGTATGAAGGATGCGTTAAATGTATTTTCCACTGTGAGCGTATAACTTACAGGTTCGTCAAGTAACACCGGATTTTCCGGGAATTGTTCTATATAGTCAGAGAATTTCAGGACATCGTTAGATGTGCCAAAATCGCTGGAGGACTGCGCAATATTTGTTGCACAAAGCCCCATGATGATTACCAGCAGATGGAACAAAATCCCCGATGAGCGTATTTGTGATAAAGATTTTTTATCACATTGTGGAGCCCAAACTGCTGGATATGCCCATATAAGACTACTCATAATTCCTCTCCGAAAAATTTATTGTTTGTAGGACTTTTGTCCAGTAATGATCCCAGCCTTGCTGGTGTCCCAAACCATCCAGCACAAATATCCGGGCAGTTTTCTGTTGTTTGACAGCCGTCTTCAGCATTTCCGGCGGCACGTTTTTATCATTTTTTCCGACATAATGCAGTTGATCAATATAGCGCGGCAAAGGCGGGCGATGTGCCGGGTTCAGTGAATGCTCCAGCGCTGTATAGCCATGCCGGGCCGTCCATGCGTCTATGTCCAGATTGCCCGCCAGCGTTACCACGAGCCGAACTCGCGGTATTCGTTCTGCAAGCAGCATGGCCAGTGTTCCTCCCCCACTGTGGCCGATCAGCACCAGCGAGGTAATGGCATTTGCGTTGATCAGAGTGGCCAGCGCCGTGCGCATACTTTCAACAACCTGCTCTGAATAACGCCCATGCGTCCACACCCAGGGATTGCAGGCCGAATCCCTGGCCATTCCGAAATAACAAGGTCGTCCCAGATAAATGGCCGGGTGTGAGTCCTGCGCCATTAATTGCAACATGAGTGGTTCTGATGGCGTGGGATCGGTGGCGATAATCTGCCGCCGAACCCAGGGCACGCCATCTCCTTCGATGTAGATATGCCACAGATTATCTTCACGGGTTTCGGTGCGATTTTTTGCACCGTTTTCCGCAATATAGACAAGGTGCGAAAAATCAGCCCCGGGTACAACCTGACGTGTAAAGCCATTGGCAGCAGCAAATGCATTATTGCGTACCGTCGGTGTGGTGCAGGCGGAAGACAATAATGCCAACAATACAACCGAAACGCATTGACTTCGTGTCACCGAATAATCACCCGATAAGAAAACCACTTTGCATTCGATAATGTGCAGAAAGTATAAATACAGTCAGGTTGACGTTTGACGCAATATTACCCTTTGCTATCCTTGTTTTACAAACAGAAATTCACCACCGTTGTGGCCGGTATGGCGAATGGGTGCATAGGTCGGCCTTTGTAAAAACCCGATGGATGCTGCTTCCGTTTTAACTTGTTGTGATACACCAAGATAGACCTTGTAGGCATCAATGATACCGGTATCTTTTTTCAGTTCCTGAAGAAAGGCTTTAGCAAAAACAGAGTGTTCGCCGCCACCGCTGTCGAGCACAGGACTGACACCACCCGATGTTAGTACCGTGCGCGATGGCGTTTTTGCCATGACTTTTAACCATTTTTTCAAATGCTTGTCATCCAGCTGGGCATCAATACGTGCCACCGAGCTTTGTGTCATGGAACCGGAATAACAGGAGTCAGCAACCACTAAAACATGTTTGGCTTTCAGTGTGTTGAGCAAATCTGAAATAGTGGAATTGGCAATCCAGTTGGCGGTATTTTCCTGTTCAGCATCCACAGGCAGCCAGTATCCCTGCAAGGTTTCCGGGTCACGTTCGCCGTGGCCGGCGTAATAAATCAGTAGATTATCCGTTTCTGTCAATTGCCCGCGCAGATCATTCAGTGCTGAAAGAATCGCATATCGGTCTGCATTGATAATGAGTCGGGTTTCAAAACCGTAATTGGATTGCAGTACATCGGCGACGTGTTTTGCGTCATTGACGGCAGTCTCAAGTGTGGGAAATTGTGGGTAGTCATTATTGCCGATAACCAACGCAAAATAGCGTCCAAAATTAACCCCTTTGGATACTGCGCTAATGCGAGAAGTGCGATTATTTTGCACCACCTCGCGACGAACTGGCTCCATCATAAAAGAGAAACGGGCTGTCCGGTTTTGTTTGTCAGTGGCCAGTATCGAGACGCGTGTTTTGCTGCCTACCGGTATGCTTGTTTGAAAAACACCTTTGTCGCTAACAGATAATGGCTGCTTGTTTACAGATGCCTGTTTCAATCCTGCTGGTGCGGTAATCCTTCCCTTGATCGGTCGAGAGGGGTTTCCTGGTGAAACCCGCACCACGGGGCCGCTGCCACGGGTTAATACAATGACAGGATCAAACAGCTCAATAGAAGGACCGGCGATGTCCTGACTCTGCATTGCCAGCAGTTGTCGCTGGGTTGCCAGATTATTTGTTTGTCGCGTTGCCTGTGTCTGTATTCTCAGTACCTGTGATTGTAAGGCAACAACGGTGGCCCGGGTTTGGGCAATACGTTCTTTTTGTGCAGCATAGGCAATTTTCAGCTCTTTCAAACGCGTGGTATTTTCAGTGTCCTGTTCCATGTTTTTATTTAGTTGCACGAGCTGTTGTTGTGCATCCTGCAGGGTGCTTTCACGCTGCTGTAATTGTTTTTGCATATCAGCAACAGAAGCAGTCAGGTTTTGTACCTGCTGTTCCCGTCGTTGTACTTCCTGTCGCAGTGTCTCGGTTTTTTCCTGTGCCAGGGTGGTTGCTTTGACTTCAATGTTAGAGGAGTAGTCAAGGTGATCATCTTCAATACCGGATGCACGTCGGTACCAGTTCAATGCTTTGAGCATATCCCGGGGAACACCCAGACCTTTTTCATACAGATAACCCAGATTGATTTGCGCACGAGAATTATTTTGCTCCGCTGCGCGTGAATACCAAATGAAGGCAGCTTTGTAATCTGCGGGTAAACCCAGTCCCTTTTCATAAATTTCACCCACATAGGCTTGCGCTTCGGCATTGCCTTGTTTTGCCTGTTCCAGCCAGGTTTGCAGTGCAGTGCGATAGTCTGCCCGATCATAAGCGACATATTCTCCACCGCGTATTTCACAATCCTGCGCGGTGGTTTTTATGGGCCTGCGTGCGGCCAGGTAAGTCATTTGAGCGCCAAGTTTCCGCACTTGTGGCGGCAGCAGACAATCAACCGGCAAAAATTTGTCCGGTGATGTTTTTGTTGCATTTTCCGTTATTTGTGACACACCATCGGATGTGTTCAATCCTGCGACGCAACCGACCATGAGGGTAACAGCAAATGCCACCAGCCCATGCCGTAATAACTTTAGGGAAATGCCCGCATAAGTTGTTTTTCCCCGTATCTTCTGGTTGCAGTGTTTCATGGTTGTACCTCGATAAGCTGTTGTTGCAGCGCTAATAATTGCTTGTGCTTCGGATAGGTTTTCAGGCCACTGTCAATCAGTTCCTGGGCCCGGCGTCGTTTACCATCGTTTATAGCCTGCTCGGCTGACTGCGCCAGTCTGTCCAATAATGTTTCCAGTCCCTGAATGGCCTGACGATTATAGGGATGTATGCTAAGCACCTGATTATAAACATCAAGGGCATTTGCACCATTCGGTGAAATCAGTCGGCCTATCATCAGATGTACTTCCGCGACTTCCAGCAGTTGTTCGACCTGGGTTTTGTCTGTTCCAATCAGCTCAGCCGCAGGCGGCGGGTTTTCAAACAGGCTGGGGGCGACAATTTGCGGAGGCTGTAACCAGAAAAAGAGACTGGCGATAATGGCTGTTGCCGCCGTGCCAACCGCCAGCCAATACCGGTAATCTATTTTTTTGGGCAGCAGGGTTTCGAGAAATGCTTCGACAGAGAGGGTTCTGTCTTCCCGTTTAAGGGCTAAGCCGCCCAAAAGCCCTTTCCATTGCCGATCAGTTAAACCCGGGATTCGTTCCGGTTGTAGATTTTGGTGCAACACCTCTTCTGCCGAGAACTCTCCGAAGGGGTGTTTTCCGGCTAGCAATTGATAAGCAATAATGGCTAGCGCATAAATATCATCCCGGAGGTCGGGTATCTCGCCACGAAACATTTCAAGACTGGCATAACGCGGTGTCAGTGCGATCATTTCACCAAGTCCAGAGGTGTCTGTTGCCATTTTTTTGCCCGATGCTCGAATGGCGCGGGCGATACCAAAGTCCAGGATTTTTGTTGTACCATCGTCGGTAATAAAAATATTGCCGGGTTTCAGGTCAAAATGTACGATGCCTTGTTTATGCGCATAGCCCAACCCTTGCACAATGTCGGTGATAATAGAAAAGGGTTCGCTGAAGTCCACGGGCGTGTTCTGTCCCGTCGCCGCAATTTTCTGGTCGATCAGGTACTTGTCCAAAGGTTTTCCCGCGAGTAATTCCATGGTCATGTAGACCACTTCACCGTCCCGGTCAAAGTCATAAACCGTTACCACATTGGGGTGAGCCAGCTCCTGAGCTTTTTTGCATTCCTGTTGCAACATGCGCAATGCATTGGGCAGGTGTCGAACCTCTTCTGACAGTAGCTTGATCGCAATGCGAGAGTCATCATCACCCAGTTCTTCTTTACGCAAATCCCGTGCGGCATAAACGACACCCATGCCTCCTTGGCCCAGCAGGTATTCGAGACGAAATCGGTTATTGATAAGCTCCTTTGGGCCTACTCCGCTGGCATGCAGTGGACCCGATGGATTTACCGTCTGGGCATGCTGTTGAAGAATCTGGGTTTTTTCATTCTCTATATCATCAGCATCCTGGTGATGAATCCGGGTTTTTTCATCGTCCATGTCGGCATGTTGGTGTCGAATCCGGGTTTTTTCATCTTCGGTGTCGGCACGTTGGTGACGAACCCGGGTTTTTTCATTTTCCATGTCCACTTGCAGCTCTCATTACGGATTATGGCTAAAACAGGCTGTCCGATTCGGAATCGGTTTTATCTTACAGGGAAACGGCGAATGGTTTAACTGGGTGGGTTTGGTTTTTTAAGGCGGGATTATTGTTCGGTATTGCAAAGGCGGGAGGCGGATACGTGGTGGGTGAGTGCCCACCACGTTGGCCTTGTGGTTCCTGTGTGGCTCAGAAGCCAAAAACTGCGCTGGCAGATAAAAAGTCGATGTCACCATCTTCTATGGTATAACGTTCCCAGCTGGCACGTACGGCCAGATTGCCCGAGATTTCATATTGACCGCCCACACCATAAAAGACATCTGTACCGGTGGTGCTTTCCGAAGCTGATTGGCCCAAGGCAGAAGCAGTTACCTTGAAATCCCAAGCTAGCAGGCCGACTTTGCCGAATACGGAGAACTGGCTGTTTATGGGGAAGTTACCAACAGCGGCAAGCTCGAACCCAGTAGGTTCAGCAGATGTTGAAACATTGACTATGTTAGTACCGACTATGACAGGTATGACAGGGCCATCCATTTCACCAAACGACACATAACCGCCTTCCACAGCCAGAATCTCATTGAGTTCATAGCCGCCAAAGATTTTCCAGCCGATTGCGCTGTCAAAGCCGCTTGAGTCGGGTGAAGCGTTCCCTATGCTAACACCGGCATAGGTGTCGCCAGCGCCTGCGGTTGCGATGGATGTGGTGCCAAGACTGGCTACGAAAAGCCCCGCAAGTAAATATTTTTTATTCATAATCTCTCTCTCCCGATAAAGTTATGCCACTGCACTTTATAATATAATCAGTCAAAGATGCGTTGTGGCAGATACGTTTCCCAACAATATGCACACAACGCACGATGAAATGCGTAAGGCTAGCGCTGGTTGTTACATGGAACACGGGTATTGTCTATTAAAATCTGGGCTATGAAAAGTGCAATAATCCCGGTTTGCGGCGATGTCGGTGCAAAGAAACACTAGGGGAAAACCCGGTATTTTTGTTGTAGATCGCCGATTGTATTCGCGGTGAGTGAGTATATTGACAGTGTTGGGCTGTCTATCCTGAATCGTTGGAACAGTGTGGAAAAGTTATCGGCCAATTGTCGCAATCGTTCATTGGCTGTTGCAATATCGGTGGAGGTTTCCTGTTATTACATGCACGTTCCTTAGCTTCGTGACTCAGGTACGGATTCATAAACCAAAAACCGCGCTGACAGACAATAAGTCAATGTCGGCCTCGTCCATGCTGTAACTCTCCCAGCTGGCGCGTACGGCCAGGTTGTCCGAGATTTCATATCGTCCGCCAACGCCAAAAAAGACATCTGTGCCGCTGTTGAGTGAACCTGTTATGTTGGGGTTGTTTGATTCCGCACCCCAGGTTAACAGGCCGACTTTGCCAAAAAGGGAGAACTGACTGTTGATGGGGAAATTGCCGATGGCTGCAACTTCAAATCCGGTAGATTTCAAGCTGGTGGTAGCGCCGAGTTCTGTGGGGCCGTCCATTTCACCAAACGACACGTAGCCGCCTTCCACTGTCAGAATGTCATTGAATGCATAGCCGACAAAGAATTTCCAGCTGATTGTGCTGTCGAAGCCGCTTGAGTCCAGAGAGGCCTCTCCCACGTTGACACCGGCATAAGCGTCGCTTGCGTCTGCGGCCGCGATAGATGTGGTGCTGAGGTTGGCCGCGAAAAGGCCGACAAGCAAATATTTTTTATTCATAGTCAGTTCTTATCCCGAGAAGTACGCCATTGTTATTTATTATCAGGCAGGCGTGTGGCGTGTTCTACCCACTGGCGGCATTTGTCATGCGTAAACCTTTGCAATGTCCGGGGCGAGCCCTGTTTGCCAGGGTGTCGTGCAGAACATGAGCATTGTCCATCAAAATGGGGATTGTGAGAAGTGAAATAATTCCGGCTTGTAGAATGTCAGCGCAAAAAATACCGGGTGTATACAGAGTCAGTCTATCTTGAACTGGCGGATCAATGTGGAAAGGCTGTCGGCCAACTGTCGCAACTGTTCATTGGCCGCAGCAATATCGGTGGAAGCTTCATCACCTTGCCGGGCAAGATTGTCAATGGATACCACGTTCTGATTGATGTCTTCCGCCACGATGCTTTGCTCCTCGATGGCGCTGGCAATCTGGGTATTGATATCAGCAAGGGTGTTGACCGCTCCGGTGATGGTTTCCAGGGATTCCCCAGTTCGGGTGGTCTGTTTCACACTGGCCCTTACAGTTTCGATCCCTTTGTCCATTACCGTCACTGCGCTGTCGGCACCCTGTTGCAGGCGTTCGATCATTTCCTGTATTTCGACGGTGGATTCCTGTGTGCGGCTGGCCAGAGTGCGTACTTCATCGGCGACCACGGCAAAACCGCGCCCGTGTTCACCAGCACGCGCCGCTTCGATGGCTGCATTCAGTGCCAGCAGGTTGGTTTGTTCCGAAATGCCCCGAATCACATCCAGTACTGTGCCGATGCCTTCGCTATCGGCCTTCAGCACCTGGATAACTTCCGCAGCCTTTTCTATTTCACCGGACAGTGTATTGATGATACGGGTATTGTCTTCCACAACCTGTGTTCCGGACAGGGTTTCCTCCCTGGCCTCGCGCGTGGATGTCTCGGCGGCGGCGGTGTTGCTGGCGACTTCCTGAGCCGTTGCGGACATCTCGTTGACAGCAGTGGCCACTAGGCTGATTTGTTCTTTTTGTTCTGCGGCGTCATTCTTTGCCTGACGGGTGACGATGCTCATGTCACTGCTGGCGTCCGATAGCTGTTGTGCGGATTCAGCAATTCTGCTGATAAAAGTCCGATGGTTTTCCAGAAACTGGTTGAAATTATGGGCAAGGTCGGCGATTTCATCATTGCCACTATCGTCAAGATGCCGGGTCAGGTCACTGCTGCCCGCTGCCAGTTCACCAAGGCTGCGATTCAGTACGGCCAGTTTTCTGGCGATCATGGTTTTGTAGACAAAAAAGATGGCGGCGACAATGAACAGCATCGCGCCCACCAATATGGACATGATCTCGCGTCCCGTTATCACGCTGGCAGCGACCTGTTCACTGATGTTGCTGTTGATTTCCAGAATGCCGCGCACGTCACCCAACTTCCAGCCGGTACGCGGTGTATCGGGATGGCTGTTGTGGCAGTTGACGCAGGCATCGGACACCATGGTATCGGCCACCGCTACCCGCACAATGGATTTTCCAGAATGTTCTGTTTTTTCGACGAAAGTACTCTCAGGGTTTTTGACCAGATAATCCCATGCCCGGGTCTGAAAACTGTCCAACATCCGGGTTTTACGATTGGGGAACGGGTAGGCGCTGTACAGATTGACCGTTGTGCCTTCGTTTTTGAGCAGTGCGCTCAAGTCGTGAATCATCGTCGCGGGCAGAGGGAAGGCGTTGGGGTTGTTTTTGTGGTCGATGGCGGGGTTCATGTTTGAACCCGCTTTCACTTTTTTCAGGATGTTCTGCACATAATATTTACGCAGCACTTTGAATTGCATTGCGGTCTGTTTTGCACTGGTGGTGGCCCCTTCCACGGCACGTTGCTCGATTTGACCGGGGATATAAAAACTTAATGCCACGATGGTGATGCCAAACAATAAAATAACGGGGATGGCGAGCTTCCAGAATAGGCCACCAAAATTGATGTTTGCTAACATGACTGCTGATTACTCCATGTATACCTGAGCCCGGCACAGGGCTAATGCAATACCTGTCGGCAGTACGTCAGCGAGGCTTGAGGAGAATGAACAGTGAATCCGGTTTGGCAGGCTGGATACCCGTTTTTGCTAAAGCGGCTCGGCCCCTTCAGGTTCAACAGTGATGAAAATGAAACGTCAACAGGCTCTGATGTTGCGCCAGGTTTTTCAGTCTGATAGTGAGGAGACAGGGTAGAATATTTCGTTATTCAAATAATCATTAATATTTTCGTTGTCAGGATTGAAGTGAATTACCATTGTTTTTTCATTAATGGCAAGTGGGTTTTTTCCAATAGCCAGATATTCTGCATTATTAGTCAATTTTGAAGTGGTTAATGTTAATTGGTTTTTGGAACACGACCAGATTCCTTCGGTGCTGGTTGTTTCTTTATTTTCATATGCACCGGGACTCCATGTTTGATGTTTCAAAATAAAGGTATTGTTTTTTAACAGGTTCAGGTAAGTGATTTTTTCGCTTCCTTCACGGGTTGTATATTTTTCTTCAAGCTTAAGGCAATCGCTACATGCAGTTGTTGTAGTGAGTAATAATATTGCAAAAAATATATTACGTTTCATGTTTTTAACCCGGTTTAGTCTTTCTTTAATATAAAGATTGGGGTTGTTTAATCTCTGTGGGTTTAATTTCCCGCAGCTCGCCTAAGAGCACCTACTTTTGGTGAAACCCCTGGACACTGGTTTTCGCCAGTGTGACGTTAATACTCCGTCAGCTTGTTGCGGGGTCGTTTATTGAAATTCAGGATTGCTCGCATTCCCCATGCATTTTCTACAGACCAGGGTGTGCCCCAAATGACGTGCCCGTCCTTCGACACTGATCACCCAGGGGCGTAGCTGCCAGGGTGGCCGGTGTCGTACATGCTGAGTGTGACCGCAGGCCAGATCTGCCACCCAGTCGTCGTGCTCGTCCTGATGAAAGCCAATAATGGCCCGTTTAAATGTCACAGCTGCTGATCCCATGAAGAATAGGGTTACAATAGCAGACTGTCGTGGATATCAGATCGTTGATGGAGAAATCAGTATTACTGAACAATGCCAACCCGCCAGGCACAGGAATAATCCTGATTCCCTGCTGCACATTTTCTCACTATTACTGTTTTTACTGGTCTGCGCCGGTTATTTCGCTGTGCCTCTGTGGGACAGCGATTTTTGGTGGCATATCGCCAGTGGCCGTGAAATTCTGCAAAACGGTATCCCTGATGCTGATCCTTTTGGTGTGTTTCCATCCACTGATATTGTGCGTAATGATACTGTACTCAAAGGCCAGTGGCTGGGGCAGGTGGTGCTCTTTTCAGTATTTGATGCCGGTGGTGTGAATGCTGTGGTGGCCTTCCGGGTGTTGGTGTTATTGACCTGCGTGGCTTTGGTCTGGTGGCGTTGTCGTCAATTGAATGTTGGGTTATTGGCACTGTGGCTGGTGTTGATTCTGGTGGGGCTGAACGCCGGAAACTTTGGTGGTGAGCGCCCGCAATTGTTGTCATTTTTATTTGCGGCGCTGTTTTTTGTGGCTATTGATCTGGCGGAAAAAAACCGATGGTGGTTGTTTGCCCTGCCGGTGATTACGGTGTTATGGGCGAACAGTCATGGTGGAGTATTGCTCGGCGTAGCCCTGCTGGGGTTGTGGACACTGCTCAGGTTGTTTGATGTGAATGCCGGGTGGCAGGAAAAGCGCCCATGGTTATTGGCGACGGGCGCAGTGGTGTTGGCTTCGTTGCTGACCCCTAACGGCCTGCAAACTTATTTGTATTTACTGGATCTCGAAGGCAGTGTGTTGCAGGCACGGACGTCGGAATATATCAGCGCGTTCCAGCTTTATACTCTGGGTTACATATGGCAACAGGTGTGGGTGGTCGCTTTTTATATTGTGGCACTGGTTGCGGCGGTGTCGATGTTTCAGCGCAGGCAGTGGCAGTATTTGGCAAGTACGGTTTTTTTGGGTGCAATCAGTGCCTCATCGTTCCGGTATTTTGTATTTTTTATTTTTCTGTGCGCGCCGTATATTGCCTGGGCGGTGCAGGACACATTAAAAAAACTGCCGGAACTGAAGCCGAACATTACACGCATTGCTCAGGGTGTGTTGTTGTTTTCATTGTTTGGGTTACTCATTGTGAGTCTGTTGCGTGGCGCGATGTTTCGCGGCGGGTTTTACCAGGAAATCTACCCGGTGGAAATGGCGAATTTTGTACAGGAAAACAATTTACGCGGGCGGGCATTCAATAACATGGAGTGGGGCGGTTATTTGTTGTGGCGGTTAACGCCGCAAGTTACCCCGTACATTGATGGTCGCATGCTGGATGAAAAGCGTTTCCCGCCGTACACCAATATTTTGTGGGCAACACCACCGGGCATACAGTGGTTTGAACACGAAAATTTTCAACTGGTGATGATGCCATATCATGGCCGTTATGATCCGCAACGTTACAAACTGCTTGACTATCTGCGTGCGCAACCAGAGTGGTTACTGGTTTATCGTGATGCCAAAGGCGTGGTGTTTTTGCGCGATGACAGAAGGAAAAATAACTAAAAGTGGAGGCTGAACTCTATCGCCAAATGCGTGACCTGGAAGACCGTCATTGGTGGTTCGTGGGGCGGCGTGCCATTGTTGCATCGTTATTGCGAAGCAGCAGTTTGCCCGAAGGCGCGCGTATGCTCGACCTCGGCTGTGGTACCGGCGGCAATCTCGCCATGTTGTCGGAATTCGGACAAGTGGTGGGAGCAGAGCTGGATGAGCACGCGGCACAGTTGGCGCAGGAACGAGGGCTTGCTCCCGTTGTGCGTGGTAAATTACCGCATGGACTACCATTGGATGCCGGAGTGTTTCATTGTGTGACTTTATTGGATGTGCTCGAACATATTGACGATGACCGCGCCACACTGGAAACGGTCAACAGGTTATTGGCACCCGCAGGACAACTGTTAATCACCGTACCGGCTTTTCCCTTTTTATGGGGCGCGCATGATGTGGCGCATCATCATCAACGGCGTTATCGCGCCAAAGGCCTGCGGCAGTTGCTGGAAACGACCGGCTACGAGATAACAACATTGAGCTATTGCAACACCTGGTTGTTTCCCGTTGCAGCAGTGGTACGTCTGTTGCGCCGCTACTTTCCCGGTGGAAGCAGCGGCACCGAATTAAGTCTGCCGCCTGCACCGGTCAATACCCTGCTGGCAGCAGTGTTTGCCAGTGAGCGACATCTGTTGCGCATGGGTTTACCGTTTGGTGTGTCACTGGTCGTGTTGGCAAAGAAGTTGCGTTGATGCTGAAGCCCATGTTGCGTTTTGCCGTAAGCGGAGGACTGGCAACCGTTGTTCATGTAGGGGTATTTGTCTTTCTGGTGGAATGGTTTGCGTTACGTCCGGTATTGGCAGCGGCTCC
>WFQM01000270.1 GCA_015487095.1 Gammaproteobacteria bacterium
AACGCAATTTTGCTGAAATACTCTTTTTGTGAATCACAGTCGCGCCTTCACGGGCGCGTGGATTGAAACCGCTTGAGGCTATAAATGCTACGTGTGAAATAATGTCGCGCCTTCACGGGCGCGTGGATTGAAACTGCCACCGTGCGCTCAAAAACAATAAAATTATCAGTCGCGCCTTCACGGGCGCGTGGATTGAAACTAAAGTACTGGACGTATAAACAGTATCGCCATTGGGTCGCGCCTTCACGGGCGCGTGGATTGAAACAGCATAACGTTCCTGATAACCAAATATTTCCTCGGTCGCGCCTTCACGGGCGCGTGGATTGAAACCTGATACGTTTGTACGTCCGAGAAGTCGCCATAATGTCGCGCCTTCACGGGCGCGTGGATTGAAACCGGTGCTGGTGCTAGTACTGGTACCGAGGTCGCGCCTTCACGGGCGCGTGGATTGAAACCCGCGAATTTCCCGGACGCTTCCATTGAAAATAACGTCGCGCCTTCACGGGCGCGTGGATTGAAACCACCCAGTCCATCACCTAATATTCAATGGGATATGTCGCGCCTTCACGGGCGCGTGGATTGAAACATATAATTGTGTATGATTAAATCACACAAATAAACGTCGCGCCTTCACGGGCGCGTGGATTGAAACACGATAAATATTACGAGGTTGAAAACCCTACATGGTCGCGCCTTCACGGGCGCGTGGATTGAAACATCTAATACTAGCTGGCAATCTAATTCTGCGTCGCGTCGCGCCTTCACGGGCGCGTGGATTGAAACTCTGAATCTGCCGATGGTGTACCTATACAGGTTGTCGCGCCTTCACGGGCGCGTGGATTGAAACCAAATCATAATGCCTCTTTTTCGGTCAGATTCCATGTCGCGCCTTCACGGGCGCGTGGATTGAAACTTTTTGCTTACGCACAGGCGCACACCCGCACACCCGCATTGTGTCGCGCCTTCACGGGCGCGTGGATTGAAACTGACAATCTAGATTGTGTTTTTGGCATTGTAAAGTCGCGCCTTCACGGGCGCGTGGATTGAAACAGTATATCCGCTGAGGTTAAGCCAGTGCGGTTACGTCGCGCCTTCACGGGCGCGTGGATTGAAACAGTCGGTGCAAGGAAAGTAAAAAAGAAAACAAAAGGTCGCGCCTTCACGGGCGCGTGGATTGAAACAACGAACCTAAATTGTATATCCAAACCAGTACTGTCGCGCCTTCACGGGCGCGTGGATTGAAACTGGCAACGAAGTTTGTTACGACGCTCAGGCACCGTCGCGCCTTCACGGGCGCGTGGATTGAAACATGGTGCGCGTAATTCCGGTTAACGACGCTTACGGTCGCGCCTTCACGGGCGCACGGATTGAACCCAAAGCTGTACAAGCAAACCTTGAACTTGGTTTCGTCTTCACCGATGCTCCACACTATACCCGTGGCGTTTGAGATTTAGGTTTACGTTTGCGTCATATTTGTTTCATAGCAAGACGAAATGTCGCGTAATAGCCGGTCTATTACAAGGACAACAGCGCAGCCATGGAGAAAATAGGGCGTACACACGACCTAAATCTCAATCGCTACGGGCGCTATATCAATAGCGCCATGTAATGTTCGTTGACGTAGTGACCATTAATTTTAAGCGAGTCTCGCTTTATGCCTTCGGTTTCAAAT
Source organism: Gammaproteobacteria bacterium (assembly GCA_015487095.1). Taxonomy (GTDB): domain Bacteria; phylum Pseudomonadota; class Gammaproteobacteria; order SZUA-152; family SZUA-152; genus SZUA-152. The sequence goes on from WFQM01000270.1 coordinate 1,673, forward strand.
CCTGTTTTTTTATAGAGTGCAAAGGCTCTGGTGTTGTGTTCCATAACCGTAAGTTCAATTCTATGCAATTGATTTTTTGTTGCCTGCGCCTCTATGGCCACCAAGAAAGCCGACAATGACACCTCTTTTGCTGGCGATAAGCAAAATTCGGGATTTGGAGTCTGATGACTCATTTATAATTTCCACTTGCTTTTCAATGGACAGTTTTCTTTCGCCTGGCTCCATTAACATAAATTCGGTTTCTTGATCCAGTGCGCTAAACTTAGCTCCGTCATTGGGTAGTGCTTTTCTGACTGTTGCCATGTTGTTGAATGTTTATTGGGTGCAGCAGTGACAAAAGTGAAACGTCACTGCCTTCTAATGCTAATGGATAAAATAAAACTCAACTTCAAAGCCGGAAATACTGATGACATCTTCCGGCTTGAGGGCGATGGCTGCCGGGCCGAGTTTTTCGCCATTGAGCAGAACCAGGTCTGATGAGCGGCGGCTTTTTGTGGCAGGCACCGGACTGATGGTGTAGTTGTCCAGGCCTCGACTGATCAGTGCCATTTTATGGCCTTGAAAACCAATAGTGTTGAATGGTTTGCGTAGTTCCATTACGGTGCGTGCCAGTGGGCCGTTGAGTGTTCGCAGGCCGGCCAGCGGTTGTCCTTTGATGCTTTCTGCGCGGGATTCCCAGTCCGGTAATACCATTTGGGTTTCATCCAGTTCGGCTTTGATGAACATGGTGGGTTCATATTGGGTGCTGCCTTCGGTGAGGAAGGTGAATTGGTGGTGTCCCATCTGGATAATGTCGCCGTGCCTGAGTGCCACTTTTTTGATGTGGTTGCCGTTGACCAGGGTGCCGTTGGTGCTGCCAAGGTCTTCAACAAAGATCTGGTCAGGTTGTGTTTGGCTGATCATGGCGTGGCGGCCGCTGACGGTCAGGTCGTTTAGCTGGATGTCGTTGGTGTGTTTGCGACCAACACTGAGTGTTTCAGTTTCCAGCGAATGCTCATTGATGATTTCACCGTCCAGTGTGAGGATGAGTTTACTGTTCATGCAGGCAAAGTTCCTTGCGAGGTAGTTTTGGCGGGGGCAGAGTGGTTAATGAAATGTTGTTGTAGGGGATATTTAATCAACAATGCTTTAACCTTTAACTCAGATAATAAAATTGTATTTCAAATCCGGCGACATTGATAATGTCGCCTTCACTTAATAAAAACTGTTCGGTGCCCAGTTCTTTTCCATTGATTCGTGGTATGTCACTGGCCCGGCGGCTGCGGGTGCCTATAACTGAGGTGATACTGTAGCCTTCCGAGCCGCGTGTGATCAGTGCCATGCGTTTGCCTTGAAAGCCGATGGTGTTGTAGGTTTTACGTAATTCCATGACGGGTTTCGGGACGAGCCCATCCACCGTGCGCAGGCCGCCCAGGGCGAGGCCGGTGACCAGTGCCTGATTGATTTCGTCATCGTAAATAAATTGTGTGTCATCCAGTTCTGCTTTTACAAACATGGTGGGTTCATAGCGGGTTTCCGGTTCACACATGTAGGTGATCTGGTGATGGCCAACCTGGATAACGTCGCCGTGCTCAAGTGCAATTTTTTTCACATGATTGCCATTGACCAGGGTGCCATTGGTGCTGCCAAGGTCTTCAATAAAGACATAGTCGGGAATGCTGGAAATCAGTGCGTGGCGTCCACTCAGGGTTAGGTCATTTAACTGAATGTCATTGCCGTGTTTGCGGCCAATACTCAAGTTGTGGTCGCTGATGGAAAATTCACGAAGAATTTTACCTTCCAGGGTGAGAATCAGTTTGCGTTCTGGTTCGATAATATCAGCAGGTAGCGTTTGTGAAGGCTGCTCATGCTCTGGTGCTACAGGATGTGTTTCATCCAGCCCGGGTAGGGTGGTGACGTTATCGGAGTTTGTCGGCTGATGCTGGGTTGGTTGAGTCATCTTGTTCCCTATATTGTTCGAAGTTCGATTTCAGCCGGGCCTTTCGATAGGCTTCTTCACCGGTGATCAGTTTTTCGTCGAGCAAACGGCGCAATGCAGTGTCTATGTTTTGCATGCCTTGCAGGGCGCCACCCTGCATCACATTTTCTAATTGTTCGGTTTTACCCTCACGGATAATGTTGGAAGCAGCCGAATTATTGACCAGAGTTTCCACGGCTGCAAGTCGGCCACGATTATCGGCGGTTTTTACCAGCTGTTGGGAGATGACACCGCACAGGGAAGTTGAGAGCATGGCACGAATGTAGGGCTCTTCGCCAGGTGGGAATACGTTGATTATCCGGTCGATGGCGGCTGCGGCACCATTGGTGTGCAGGGTGGCCAGAATCAGGATACCCATTTCTGCTGCGGTGACCGCGAGACTGATGGTGTCCAGGTCGCGCATTTCTCCGACGAGGATAACATCGGGGTCTTCACGCAGGGCGGAGCGCAGGGCGGAGGCAAAACTGTCAGTGTGATCGCCGACTTCACGTTGGCTGATCAGACAGCCTTTGGGCATGTGGACATGTTCCACGGGGTCTTCGATGGTGATGATGTGGCCTTTGCGTTCGGTATTGATGAAATCAATCATTGCTGCAAGGGTGGTGGATTTGCCCGAGCCTGTGGGGCCGACTACCAGAATCAGTCCTTTACGTTGCCGGGCCAGTGCTTTGAGTACGGCGGGCATGTTCAGGGTGTCCAGGTCGGTGACGGAGCTGGGGATGGCACGGAACACGGCGCCCATGCCGCCGAGGTGGCGAAAGACGTTGACGCGAAAGCGTGATATTCCGGGTATTTCATAGCCAAAGTCGGCACCACCCAGGCTTTCAAAGGTTTGTTTGACCCGTTCTGGCATGATCTCAAATAACAAGCTTTGGGTTTCATTTTCGGTTAACTCACGGTATTTAACCGGGTGAATTTCACCGCAAAGGCGGATGCGCGGTGGATTACCGGAGACCAGATGCAGGTCGGACCCGGACTGTTTAATCAGCAGTTCAAGAAAAGCGTTGACGCGACTCATGAGTTAGCGCCCATTATTCAGCTGACAGCCAGGTCAATCTGCGGCAGCAGATCCGGGTCTGTGACAAAGCGTTGGAATTGTTGTTTGTTGGTGGCGTGCAGGTAGGCGTCATCGGGATCGATTTCTTTGTTTTGCAGTGCTTCCAGCAGTGCTTGGTCCATGGTCTGCATGCCTTTGTCACGTCCGGTTTGCAAAATGGACGGAATCTGGAAAATTTTGCCGGTGCTGATGAGGTTGGCGATGGCAGGGGTGTTGATAAATACTTCGACAATGGCTTTGCGTCCGCGTCCGTCTACGGTTTTTACCAGTTTCTGGCTGATGACTCCTTGTAAATGCTGGGCAAGAAAGTTGGTGGCCTGGGCTTTTTGCTCGGTGGGGGTGGCGTCGATAATGCGGTCCAGGGTTTTGGTTGCTGAGGTGGTGTGCAGGGTGCCTAGCACTAAATGTCCGGTTTCGGCGGCGGTCATGGCCATTATGATGGTTTCCGGGTCGCGCAGTTCGCCTACCAGAATCACGTCCGGGTCTTCGCGCAGGGCGGCGCGCAGACCATTGGCGAAGGTGTCAACGTGGGTGCCGATTTCGCGTTGTACCACCAGGGATTTTTGGCTGCGGTGGATGTATTCGATGGGGTCTTCGAGGGTGATGATATTCAGCCGACGGTTGCGGTTGAGCAGGTCCAGCATGGAGGCCAGGGTGGTGGACTTGCCGGTTCCCGTGGCTCCGGTGACTAATACCAGTCCTTGATGGGCATCGATAAACCTTTCGACGATGGGTGGCATGCCCAGTTCGTGCAGGGAGGGAACATCGGTATTCACTAGCCGGAAGGCAGCACCGACACCACTCACTTTGCGAAACAGGCTAACGCGAAATCGTCCCACTTCGTCACTTTGATAGGCAAAGTCGATGTCCCGGCCATTGTCGAAGTCGGTTTTTTGTTGCGTGTCCAGTATTTCGAAAATCAGGCTTTCCAGTTCCTGATCGGTGAGATCCCGGTATTTAATGGGGATAAGGTCGCCCAAATTGCGTAACAGGGGGGGCATGCCAACGGCAAAGTGAATGTCGGTGCAGCCTTGCTCGCGGCCGAGTTTCAGGAAGGCGTCGATTCTGGCCATTTAGAGAGCCTCCACTACGGTTTCCAGTTTTTCGCGCAATTCGTCAAAAGTCTGAAACCGTAGTTCGGGATTGACGGCCATGGCTTTGATGATAACAGCCTCCAGTGATTCGGGCAGCTCCGGGTTGATCTTTCGCGGTGGAGTTGCCGAGCCTTCCACATGCTGAAACAGGATGGCCATGGATTCGTCACCGGTGTAGGGTGCTGCACCCACAAACATTTCATAGAGAATGATGCCCAATGTGTAGATGTCGGTACGTGAGTCAATGGTGCGACCACGTACTTGTTCGGGAGCCATGTAGGTGGGAGTGCCTACCAGAATGCCACTTTTGGTGAGTCGCGAATCTGCCTTGCGTGCGGCGGCGGCGAGACCGAAGTCAACGATTTTCACCAGGTCGTTATCGTTAATCAGGATGTTCGCGGGTTTGAGATCGCGGTGTACTACACCCATGGTTTGTGCTTGAGCCATGCCGAGACAAATGCTGCACATCAGTTGGATGCCACGGCGAACTTCACAGGTCTGTTTTTGTTTTTTGCGTTTATTTAGCTCGTCGGCCAGGGAGTGGCTGGGAAAATATTCCATGGAAATGGCGTAGGACTGATCAATGGTGACCAGATCATAAATACGAATAATATTTTCGTGGGTGATCTTGCGGGCATAGCGTAGCTCGTGCATGAAACGTTCGATCATGCTTTGGTCAGCGGCCACATGCGGGTTGAGGAATTTGAGGATAAACTGATCGCCCACCATGACGTCTTCCACCAGCCATACCACACCAAAGGCACCTTCGCCGATTTTACGAATAACATGGTAGCGATCAATGAGCACGCTGTTGGGGGCCAGTCGTGAGGGGTCAAAAACATGCGTGAAGTGCTGGCCGTCATCACCCCGGGTGGTTGTGCTGCCGGATGATGTGAAAGAGCCACTGGTATGCATGGCTTGCGTTTGTCCGGAGGTGTTGGCGGCAGCCGGGGCGCTGCTGAAATTCAGTGTAGGCTGGTCCTGGACATTCGTTTCTATGGGTGCGGATGAAGTGGGGTTGTCTATAACTGTAGCACCATGGGTGGCAGCACCATTGACGCGATCTCCAAAACGCATAATCAGGCTTTGTATGGTTTCGTTGGCTACAGTACGCACATCATCGGTGCGGGAGTTGATAAGTTGGGTAGCTGCTTCCTGCACCTGCTGAGCATTGCTGTCATCGGTGAGGGTTTCCAGGGCTCGCAATGCTTCTTTGCGCAGGGCGTTGTTGGTATTGTCGAGCTGTTTGAGCAGGGGGGTGACTGCTTGTTTGTCGCCCAAGGTGGCCAGGGCACGAATCACTACCTGACCAGCTTCCGGGTTTTCTTCCATCATGGTCACGAGGTGTGGCACAGCGCGGGTGTCGCCGATGGCCGCCAGGGCATCCACGGCACGCTCTCGCACCCACCAGTCTTCATCGCGCAGTGCCTCAATGAGTCGATCCACCGCGCGCGGGTCTTTGCTGGTGTTGAGGATTTCCACGGCGGTACGGCGTAAAAACTCGTCTTTGTCGGTAATCAAGGCCAGCACGGCATCAAACACTTTAGGGCCACCGATAGCACCCAGCGCATCGGCGGCGCGTACTTTCACCCACCAGTCCACATCACGCAGGGCATTCAGCAGGTCTTTTACCGCATTTTGATCGCCCACCTCGTTGAGCACTTCCACGGCAGCACGGCGCACATATTCGGATTCGTCCTGCAATACGGGAATCAGGTGTTTGACTGTGTGTGGTGAGCGGATTTTGACCAGGGTCTCGATGGCTGCTGATTGTACGGTGAGGTCATTGTCACTTAACAGGGCGCAGATATCGCCGACATTTTCTTTGGCACGAAGTTTGGCCAGGCCATTGAGTGCGGCCTGTCGCACGGCCTTGTTGGGGTCGCTCAGTGCCTTGACCAGTCCCTCGCGGCTGGGTGCCGTGTCAAAGCGGGATAACAGTTGAAGAAGATGTGCGCGTACAAATGGTTGATTGCTATCGAGTCGTTGACTGATATCAGGTACCAGTGCTTCGCTGGCGATGCCGTCCAGCAGGCGATATAAAATGGGCCGTACCTTGCTGTCTACCTGGTCCAGCAGGCCCAGTAACACGTTGGGATTGATGCGCTCGGCGTGAGCGGTGAGCACTTTTCCCAAAGCGGTTTTGGAGACTTCCTCACCATCTATAGGCTGGCTGAAGTAGGGGAATAATTCGTTGGGGTTAAAATCCTGGGCACGTTTGAGCACACGGGTCACACCATCGACGATGCGCTGGTCGCCATGGGCGAGGCTCACCAGAAACAGTGGCAGGCTGCTGTTGCGCACAAAACCCACTAATAATTGTTCCAGGGTGGCGGTGTGCTGGGGGTTTTCCAATGCTTCGATGAGCTTGGGGATTGCGGGCTCACCAATCTGTTTCAGTTTATACAGGGCGCGTTTGCCTTCTGCCGTGGCTCCGGCATCCTCAGCGAGGAGGGTGGAAATGGCGCGACTGGTTTTGAAATCGGACAGCAGGCTCACGGACAACTCCATGAGCGATGGGTGAGTGAGGCAGTGAAAGGCAAGATGAAAACCACGGGAAAGACCTAGCACTCTGTCCAGGTTATATGGACGGGCTTAGGAATGGAACACAATAACTTAACATAAGTGGCGCTCTGATTTAGTTCGTATTCGTTCGTTCTGATTGAACAAAAGTGCAGGAATAGTCGTTCTATTCCGAGCTTTTGTGATTGAAGAACGGGCGAAGACGGGCTGAAGCAGAGGTGCCAATTGTATGAGTTATTTAATTTCCATTCCTAAGCCAAGAAGTGTAAATGAACACGTTTAACGCATAAACATCGAATAAATCAAAGACGTCGATCGAGCAAAGTTACACGCCGCTTAAGCTTTGCACCGCATGTATTGCAGCATGCGCGGCCACATCGATATCCGCTTCTTTTCCTGCCAGCGTCAAACGTCCATAAGCGCCCACCGCACGGGCATCGACCAGCGTTATATTGGAGGCTTTCTCAGCTTCATTGGCCGCATAAACGATATAACCAGCAGGCTCTGTTTCGAGAATAAACATACTTTGTCCGGGCAAGATCATCGACCCCCGACGATCCTGGCGATTAATCAGCACGGCATGATCCGGGGTAATCGCCCGCACCGTTTCACTCCAGGCAACACGACATTTTTGCCGTTCATCCTCCGTAGTGCGCAGCGAATACAATATAGCTCGACCCGCTTCAATAACATCACTCTGATCACGGTGGTGAAACACCATGGAACCAAACGCTCTCTCGACAACCTGCTGTCCAAGATGAACACGAGTCGCCTTTAGCGCTACATCGGTCAAACGATGTATCGCCATACCCGGGGCCACTTCCATCCACAAACAGGCATCACCGGGCACAGGCAGAAAACCCTGTGACACAGTCGCCATATACGCTGCTAACTGTGGCTGCAACGAGTCAATGAAAACATAGGTTCGCAGTTTAATCATTATATTACTTCATAATTTGGCAACGCGATTACGATGCCGTGTGGAAAATTCTTCATACAAATCGCGCATACGCTGGCGGATTGATGGCTCACTTGTTTTTGCAAACTCAAGAAATGTCCGGGCAATCAGTGACAGTTCCTTCCCTTTCAAATGTACAAGATACCAATTACGCTCTATGGGAAATCCTTCAACATCCAACAAATCAACAGGCCCATTGGTACCTTCTAAGGAAAGCGTGTGCAAAGACAATATAGCAACACCCAGACCACCAACAACAGCGTGTTTTATTGCCTCGTTACTGCCAAGCTCCATGCGCACATTAGGCACAAGTCCATGTTCTGCAAACAGCTTCATTGCAGTATCACGAATCCCCGAACCCACTTCTCTGGAAATAAAAGGCTCTTCAGCCAGTCTTTCAATACTGATGTTTGATTCTCTGCATAACGGATGCTCATGGGAAGCCATAACGACCAGGGGATTAGGCGCAAATGGCAAGGTTTCGAGATCCAAACCAGTGCCGGGCGGCCGACCAAGAATATATAAGTCATCTTCATTATTATAAATACGCTCAAATATCCGCTCTCTGTTCGTCACTTTTAAAGAGACATCAACACCGGGGTACAATCTGCAAAATGCGCCAAGGATCTCAGGTGTAAAATATTTTGCTGTACTGACCACTGCCAGACGTAACCGGCCACTGCGCAAACCTTTAATTTCTGCAATACGGCTATCCAGATCAGAAAGACTGTCAAAAATATCTCTCACTGCCTGATATAGTTTTTCACCGGCCTCAGTCGCTTTGATCTGGCGGCCTGCCTGATCAATCAATGGCAGCTCCATCACATCAGTCAATTTCTTTAACTGTATGGATACAGTGGGTTGGGTGATATGCAGCTCTTCCGCAGCACGGGTAAAATTGCCCAGTCTGACAATGGCTTCAAATATTTGCATCTGCCTGAATGTGGTATGACGAATCAGGTAATCTGGCAAACCACCTTTGAATCTCGACATACTATGAGTAGACATCATGCATTTCCGATTTTGAATATTACGAAAATCGTACTTTCAGGCGTAGGATTCAATTAAATTTATCAGGTGCAATCACCTGAACATCACTGATATAAACGGTAAGGTGGTAGCCCTTCTTGAGCTTACGCTCAATGCTCTCCAATATAGGCTCCATCCGTTCCTTTGATACAATAACCTTCACCAGAATATTGGAGTCAAAACCACTGATATCAGCCTCATAACCAGACGACCCTTCGCCCCGCGCACGTAGAATGGTGAAACCACTCACACCATATTTCTTGAACATGGATACAAGCCTGTCTTCCATAGAGGATATGGTAATGATGCTTAAAAGCTTTTCTGGATATAACGTGATCATACTTATTTGCTCCTGAGCGGTTTGCATCGAACCTATGCAGCAGCCATCATCTTAACGAGGCTGTGATACAAAGGGATTCCAATAAGTACATTGAAAGGAAAGGTAATACCAAGAGACAAGGTAAGATAATACGAGGGATTGGCTTCTGGCACGGCCAATCGCATAGCCGGCGGCACAGCAATATAGGAGGCACTAGCAGCCAGAACAGCAACCAATGTTGCGCCACCAACACTGAAACCAAGCATTGAATGACCAATAAACGCCCCTGCTACCCCCCCTACTAATGGCATAACAACACCAAACACCGCCAGAACAAGTCCAACCTTCTTGAAATCACCAATACGACGGGCAGCGACCATCCCCATCTCGAACAAAAATAAACACAGCACCCCCATGAAAATATCATCGATAAATGGGAAAAGTTTGCTCATTCCCGAAGGTGTCGATATTGCGCCGATAATCATCGAACCAATCAGAATAACAACACTGCCGTTCGTGAATGCATCACGCAACAAGGATCCGAAACCATTTTCCGGGGCATTATCATTCGGCATACCGGATCCTGCACCCGAGGAAGAGACATTACTCAAGGCTTGGGAGCGTCTTGCTTTCGCGGCAAGCAACAAGCCGACAACGATGGCTGGCGACTCCATAACGGCAAGCATAATCAAAGGGTAAGTTTCATAAGTCACCCCGATATTATCCAGGTACGCAATGGCCGTCAGAAAAGTGCCTGCGCTCACTGAACCATAATGAGCCGAAATCGCAGCCGCATCCATCGGATTAACCTTGCGGGTTGCGACAAGACATAAATACCCGATAATCGGTAGCACAAAACCAAGAACCAGAGCCCACACTATCGAGGTGAGCGCTGTCACCATGTCGGACTTCGCTAATTCATAACCACCATGCAAACCAATGGCCATGAGCAAATAGATCGACAGAACTTTTGCTAAATCTGGGGGGAAACGTAAATCCGATTTTATGACACGCGCGATAAAACCTAGCGCAAAAAATAGGACAGCGGGCAATAATAAACTTTCCAGGCTCGGCATGTTATCCCTTCGCAGGTTTCCATCGTAATAAAAACAAGCAGTTGCTCATTAATCACGGTGCAATCTAAATCTACAGATTTAATGAATATTTTGATTGTTTGTCATCGAGCCAATTCATTGAAAAACCCGATTTAAAATGAAGCTTCGAACGATCAATCAGGCCAAACTCTGCGCGACACAAACGCTCGTGGCTTTCCTTCCATTTTCTTCGTATCGTTCGTTGTTACCTTTTTTACACTAGTGGCCGCCGCACCCTCATATTTTGCTTCAGCCACTGCATTTTTATCTTCAGGTTTATTCGCAGTGGAACCCCGTTTTTTACTTATAGCCATAATTCACCCTTAACAGTAACACTTTCACTTAATGATCAGTTTTTGCATCAGGAGCAGGTATGAGTTGATCCACCTGACGTGCATAGCGCAACATATCTTCATTAACTTCGTCCACATCATCCTCAGAACGAAGCGTAATAGAGACATGGGTTCGACCAAAACTCATATCAGGATAATAGCCTTCACTTTCGGACAACTCAGCGACCCGCTCCAAAAAATCACGGGTCTGTTGATAATCAGAAAACTCGATACGCCGCTCAAGCTGAGCCGGTTTTTTACGTGTAAACCAGTCCGAACTCATAACAACCTCCCTAGGTAAAAGGTCAACATTTATGTCGTCACCATTTTTTGCCACCAGTCATTCACATGACTGGCATGCTGCCTTTCTTCACTGAGTAAGGCATCAAAAAAAATCCGGTTTTCGCAGTCACCCGCCTGGATACAATACTGAACAGCGCTCTCGTAAAATTCTACAATTTCATGTTCAAGTTCGATCACATGCTCTACCAACTGTGACAATGACCCATTTAGTTTGGGAGGTCGCAAACAACTTGCGTTGGGCGCAAACCCTAGTGCAACCATTCGACCAATAATTCGCTCAGCATGCTGTAGCTCATCCTGCGCTTCGTTACGAAACCGTTCACTTGCCTCATGCACTCCCCTCATTGTCAGGAGACTGGATAATGACAAATACTGCTGTACAGCAGAAAGTTCATAACTCAACGCGCGCCCAAGATAACCAGGAATGACTGCATCCTGACTCATGACTGAGGGTTCACTACTCATCATTCAAAGAAGGGCAAGGCAGGATAACTCCGCACTCGCCCATCCCGAAATCAAGCTTTCTTGCCGTCAAGAATGGGCTCAACTTCCTTGTGCGGACGCGCAATAATGTGTGCAGCCACCAAACCATCGCCAACCCGCTCACACGCATCAGCACCCGCACGTACAGCAGCGTTAACCGCACCCGTTTCGCCGCGCACCAGTATGCTGACATAACCACCGCCGACAAATTCACGACCGATCAAGCGTACTTCTGCAGCTTTGGTCATCGCATCAGCAGCCTCGATAGCAGGAACCAGACCGCGGGTTTCAATCATGCCTAAGGCAATACCATAAGTATCATTTGCCATGGTGTTATTCTCCTCTAGGGTGTTTATAGATTACAAAGTGCCTTTTGGGCTGCTTATGCTTTTGGGCCACTCATGCTGAGCACAGGCTCAACTTCTTTGTGAGGACGCGCAATAATGTGTGCAGCCACTAAACCATCGCCAACACGTTCACAGGCATCAGCACCCGCACGTACAGCAGCATTAACAGCACCTGTTTCGCCACGCACCAGTATGGTGACATAACCGCCGCCGACAAATTCACGACCGATTAAACGTACTTCAGCGGCTTTAGTCATTGCATCGGCTGCTTCAATAGCGGGAACCAGACCGCGGGTTTCTATCATTCCAAGCGCAATACCATAGTTGTTTTCGCTCATTACCTTTTCTCCGTCTTGATGAATTAAAAATTTTCTCGCACTTCATTACAATTACACTGTTTCCAATTGACCATTGTCGACATCCCAATAATCAATAATTCCACCTACCGTCAGATCCGTTAATACTGTCGGGTCTTCACAGGCATAACGTGCCGCCGACCCGCTGATCACAAAAACCCAGTTACCTTCCCGGGAACCACAAGGGTCTACCGCCACCTGAAGTTTACCGCTGGTGTTTCGCAGCACACGCAAACTGTACTGCTGCAAGCCAGGATGGCGCTGGGTACATACCAAAGTATCCACCACCTGCAATATCTCCACTGGCTCTATTCCTCATCCCAGTAGTCAATGATGCCCACAATCGTCAAATCACTGGGATATTCTTTGCTACCCGCAGCCTCACGAGCAGCCGAACTTCCTACACATAACACCCAGTCCCCCGGCGAACATCCTACAGAATCCACAGCGACCAACCGGCTACTGCCGTCAAGCACGACCTGTAAATGTTTATGTTCCATGCCGGGTATGCGATTAGTGGCAACCAGAGGTTTTTCCACCTTACATATTTTCATTAATGTTTCTCCTGCCCGTTCAGTGCCAGAGAACATCCTACTGTTTCTACACAAGCATCCGCATGGCAATCTCGCACCATCAACAGGGTATGCAACATACCCTTGTCATGTAATGCCGCGAAACGGTGTTTCAATGCAGCATCAAGCTGATGACAACGGTCAACTGCACGTTCACGCGCACCTGGAACCTGACCGTGATAATCATTTCGAATTACCACTGGAACCGGCAGCCCACGTGACACATTCAATTGACTAAATATTTTTATGCCTACATCCAGATCTCTGGCACCTTCTTCGACTGTTTTCAAATAAGCAAAGTACGTCAAATTGCGTAACTGTATTTCTTCAAAACCAATGCCCATGCCAATAAAGCGTTCTTGATGACCTATGTCTTCGTATCGCCCGTTGTAATACTCACGAACATAATCCACTTGCAACATATTGCTGTGAAACAATTTGGCAACAAACCGCAACATGCCTTCGGCAGGTGCAATCCCCTGAGTCTGTGCCAAACCTGCAACAACGTTATATATTTCCTCACTCGTATCACCAGCATTTGCGACAGCATAAACATCACTGCAATCAACATAACGCACTGCATCAATGCCGCCATCAGCATCTGACAAGTGAATACGAATCGCGTCGTTATCGGTATCAATGCCAATTAACAACAGGTCAATGGACGCACCACAACAAAAACTGTTTTCAACACCCTGCTGAAATGCCTGCAAACGTGACAGCGCACCCTCAGCAGCTTTTACGGCATCACTACCATGCGCTGCACAACCTTCTACATCAGGCGCGCTTGTACTGTAGTGATAAACAGCAGCTTTCAAATAACGTGTCGCCGCATCAACGCTATTGGGCCTTGATTCCCGATAGCGCAACATTTCTGTCTCGACCCATTTCTGCAAACTGTCATCAATGTCAAACATTGCACCAGCGTAAGACTTACGGCGCACCGATTTATACGGCAGACGCAGTACATACCGAATAACGTGTGCCAAACGCCCATCTGCACAAGGCGATACATCCACCGTGTGAAAACCACACTTTTCAATAAATGCCTGAAAATTCTCATCGTCCAAACCCACCAAGGGTTTGTCGGTAAAAAACTCATCCGACATGCGACGAAACGTTTCAAAAACACACCACACATACAACTGGCCAACATCCACAGACTTTATCCATGCGTCTGCTAACAAAACATCGGGCAATTCAAAGCCCAGATACTCTCGGGCAACAGCTTGCGCACGACGTGAAAAATCTGCCTCATGTTGAAAACCGGAAATCCCTTTCAAACACAATTCAATGTTCGCAAAAGCCTGTTTTACTTTTTGCTCGTAGCGATAGAGATGTAAATTTTCACCCCCTCTATCCGACCTATAACCAACCTTATAAGCAGCACCAGCCTGCGGTGCAGAAGGGCGCATTACAGTCCGCGCACGCTGCAAAGGTCTCCTGCTTTTGGCTCTGGCATTAAACATTTTATTTACTTGTGCCCTACTTCATCATTCCAGGATTTGGCGTCAAGGCCCAGTGAGCTACTGCCCACTGGCCGCTTGGTTATTACAACAAGTCATACAAACAGGAAAACCCTATCAACGACTCTCAGGCTACCCTCTGGCACCACCTGATACGGTTATCATTGCACCTTTTTCAGTGTTTCCACTTCCGCCTGTCACTTTCGAGTCACTGGGTGGCACTTCTTCGTTACGCTTTGGCGCTACACCTGGCATCGCGTTCATGGGTCCCCGTATCGTCACATTACGGCGGGTTGCAGAGCGCCCCTCAGTACCGGTGACATGTTCACCCCGGTCCCAATCATTACCTGTGACAGTCAAACCCGTTGAGAGACCTTCACCCGTCACGCGGGAAACCTTGGCTTCTTTTGCTTTTTCAACCGGCGCTCTCGGTACAGCAACGGGAGACTCATTGCGGCGGCCACTGGATCTGAACTGTTCCGTCCCGGTCACTTTCCCCTCACCGAGTGAAAAAGTGCCACTAACACGCCCCTGTTCATAGCTCGTACCCGTCACCGCCGATGCAACCACGGGTGCTTCGCTCGCATGAACGAGTGCTTCGCTGGCATGATTCGGTGTCGCAATACTGAAAGTTCCCCATGGAGCCCCTTCCAATGGCTGTGGAAAATCACTATCACCTACCTGAGCAGGTGTTGTGCCGCAGACATTGATTTGCTCACTGTCGCCCAAATAAGCCGTTCCGCTTACCGACTGACAACTGCCTTTTTCTGTTCCTGTCAATCCGGACAAACCGGGTTGCACACCACTGATATCGCGGCCGGTATTACTTTTCATTGGCAAAGAAGTCCTGGCCTGTATGGCTTTAACTTCTTGCGGCATACAATAATCCAGCGTTTGCTCAACACCCGCATAGGGTGTCCCGGTAACTGCCTTGCAGGTGCCCAACTCATCCCCGGTGACTGAACGGGATCGCGCAGGCTTTGATCCTGAGACAATCAGCCCTCGTGTTGTTTGCGAATGGCTGACTTTCGCGCTTCCCGGCTCTGGCTTCGACTGACAGAAATTGTCGTACTGCTCACGGCCAACATACTCATTACCCGTCACATTCCGGCAACTCCCCCGCTCATCACCCGTGACACGCTCGCTGCGCCCCACTTTTCCACCACCTGTCACTGTTGATCCACTCAGTGTTTCTGTGGTTTGCACTTTTGCAGGCACGATTGGCAAAACCTTAGGCGAATCCGCCTGGCAAAAATCAGTAAAAACTTCACTCGACATGTAGTCTGTACCGGTTACTGAGCGACACAAACCTATCTCGTCACCTGTTGTTTTTTCGCTATGCGCAACCTTTGTACCTGTCACTCCGGTTTCGGGTCGCGGACGCTTTCGACCAACCGGCGCAGGCGCTGCGGCACCCTGAGCACCCGTGGCACTCCGTTGTGCGCGAATACTACGGGCCAGTTGCCGACCTGATATATCAGGGTTCTGGTGCTTTACCATCTGCGCAGAACTCAGACCTTTACGGAACACATCGTGTCCGCTTTTGCCATGTTTCGCTAACATCTCACGACGCAATCGGGAATTAATCCGCCCTGCATTGCTCGGTGTTACCTTCTTTGGCTCCTGGCTGCGGCGACGGCTCCCCGACTTGGGTGACACTCGCGACAACGCGGAAGTAGATGGTACGTTTTTCGCGCAATCCCCTTCACCGTTGCAACCACAGCCACAGTCTTTTTTCTCTTGAGCCTGATTACGTGCACTGCGCATCGTATCCGCCATGCGCTGACGATCCGTAGAAGCAACACCCGACTTGCCTTGTTTAGACATGGCCCGTCTTCGTGCCTGAGACGCAGCACGCCCCGTGCTCGTCACCGTAGCTGGACGTCTTGCTACCGCAGCCGCCACGGGAGGCGTGCTCGACACCGCTGGAGCACTTGTGTTGCTTCTGGCAGACGAGACATTTTTGCCACTCACTTGTGCTTCGCGACGCGCCATTGAGGCAGCACGACCTGACAGCTTTTGCATGGCTTTTACTCCTTACTTGAACTCTCTAACCTTGTAGCTGGCCATGGAGATTTCTCCGTAGCCAGCCTCCCCTGCTCATTTATCAGGACTAGGCACGATAAACGACGAAACAAACACCTTGGCTTTGTGTGTAGCTGTCGTAACCAATCAGTCTGACATGATGACCCGGGTAGGCCCGGTGACAGGCTTCAAGCTCATTAACGACATTGCTTAACTCGGTTTCACCAAAGAAAGGAAGTTTCCACATAGGCCAATAGTGATCGGCTGCCTGGGCGGGTACTTCGTGCTCGATTGCCGGCGTCAAACCCTGAGCAAGCATGTAGTTTATCTGTTCATAAACTTCTTCTTGCGTCAATGCTGGCAAAAACGAGAAAGTTTCGAGTGTTTGCTGGGTGCGATAATCACCGATTTGTGAATCTACATTCATAATTTTCTCCTGATTTTCTTGGGCAAACAGGGCGTTAAGCCACGTCTAACTTGTCAACGGTATCGAATTCAAACTTGATTTCTTTCCAGGTTTCCATTGCGATAGCCAACTCAGGACTATGACTCGCAGCACCTTCCATGATTTCACGCGCTTCACGCTCCAAGTCACGACCTTCGTTACGTGCTTTCACGCAAGCTTCCAGTGCGACACGATTAGCGGCTGCGCCTGCTGCATTACCCCATGGATGTCCCTGTGTACCACCACCAAACTGAAGAATGGAGTCATCACCAAAGATGCTCACCAGCGCAGGCATGTGCCATACATGAATTCCGCCCGATGCCACCGCAAATACGCCCGGCATAGAACCCCAATCCTGATCAAAGAAAATACCGCGAGAGCGATCTTCAGGAATGAACGACTCACGCAGCAAATCGACAAAACCCAAAGTAGAAGCGCGATCACCTTCCAGCTTGCCGACGACCGTACCGGTATGCAGATGATCACCACCTGACAAACGAAGACACTTGGCTAATACGCGGAAGTGGATACCGTGTTTTGGGTTACGATCAATAACCGCATGCATCGCACGATGGATGTGCAACAGGATGCCATTCTTGCGACACCATTTTGCCAGACCGGTATTCGCTGTAAAACCACCCGTCAGGAAGTCATGCATGATCACAGGCTGACCCAATTCTTTGGCGAACTCAGCACGCTCATACATATCTTCAGGCGTATTGGCTGTCACGTTCAAATAGTGACCTTTCGTCTCACCCGTTTCTGCCTGTGCCTTATTGACCGCTTCAGCCACAAATTCGAAACGATTCTGCCAGCGCATGAAGGGCTGTGAGTTTACGTTTTCATCGTCTTTGGTTAAATCCAGACCACCACGCAGACACTCATAGACAGCACGACCATAGTTTTTCGCTGAAAGGCCCAGTTTTGGCTTGATGGTACAACCCAGCAGTGGGCGACCATATTTATTTAACTTGTCACGTTCAACCTGAATACCACTGGGAGGTCCCATGCAGGTTTTCACGAAAGCAATCGGGAAGCGAATATCTTCAAGACGCAGGTATCTCAACGCTTTAAAGCCGAAGACATTACCCACCAATGACGTTAATACATTGACAATCGAACCTTCTTCAAAAAGATCCAGTGGGTAAGCGATAAAGGTGTAGAAGCTCTCTTTATCCCCTGGCACATCTTCGATACGGTACGCACGACCCTTGTAGAATTCCATATCGGTCAACAATTCAGACCATACTGTACTCCACGTTCCCGTTGAAGATTCCGCAGCAACAGCGGCGGCGGCTTCTTCACGTGGCACACCTTCCTGCTGTGTTACCTTGAAACACGCCAACAAATCCGTATCCAACGGTACATAGTCCGGCGCCCAATACAGGTCACGATACTCTTTTACACCAGCATCAAATTTTTTAGCCATAGTCAGTTCACTCCTGCTGTGCTTGTTTAAATTCTTCAAGGGCAAGACTAACGACGTATAAACATTAAGACCAATTGATAGTTTGAATCCTATTCATTTACGAACGTCAATGGTGTCAGCCGTTATCAAACGCACTATATCGATTTCAATCGGTATGTGCATCATTTACATGCCCGGTAAGACTTACGGCCGACGACCGTAACATACCGTAATAAAAAGGAAAATACGCCTCACTACCTAATCGCCGACTCAGACTGACTTTTTATGACTTAAACGGCCCAGATTTCGGCAAAGCTGGATATCCCTTGTTTTATTCGCGGGAACTACTAGATATCCTATATGCGAGAGGCAATTATTAGACTGGGTACCAGGACTCTTTCAATGTGATATTGCTAGGCTTAGTTAGCCTGTCAGCCTTCAGGGCAAAGCGCACCTCGCGGTGAATGGCTGCTCCCTTTGCAAGAGACGAACGTAGCCCTGGAAGCTGACAAACCAAGAACGGATCAAACTATCTGATGATTTTGATACTCACCGAGTTTGTTTTTGATTCGGGTCGCGTGATGCAAAATCAGCCGCTTTTAAGGCTGAATATATCGTTCACTACTGGCTGGATACGCTGCACCAGTTCTGGTGCTTCGATATCCATCACCTGCTCCAATACCCACCGATCATCACTGAGCGACATAATGTCCGCCACATTTTTCGCCAGATAACGTAAGAAATCATAGGCCGGACCGTCTCCATCAAAGCCGCATTCGGCATAATTGGCCAACCGCCCGTTAAGTTTGTCGATAAACTCCGCTTTGTAATCACCGGCTCCCAACAGGTCAATTTGATTACTTTCAATTGTTAACGCAATTTCTTTTGCGATACCATTAATCAAAGACCCACGTTCTTCTTCGCTCAGTTTGCCATAAATCATTCTGTCGGTGATGTGCAGCATAAAAATACAAAACTCAGCAATCACATCAATGGCCTGGGAGTCTTCACGAAAACGGAAATTTTTCTTCTCCATGCGCATGAAGGCCTCCTTTGCCAACTTCCAGATATTAATGGCTGCCACGCTGCACAGGTTTTCCAGTGTCTTGGCTCGTTGTGAACCTTCACGGTTTCTCTCTGAGCGTGTCGAACGATGCCAACGGGTTTTAAGACGAACAGCCATATTTTTCTCCCATCAAACGTACACACAGTGTAATTCCGGGAACCCATTTCAGGCATACCCAATATGAGCTTAGCAGCACATTTAATCTGCATACACAGTGTCTTTATTGTCGCAAAACACCTTATTATTGAGTGGTTTTCAGCATCCCACAGACTCGTTAGACTGCCCTTGAGCTGGCCCATGTTTGATTTGAAAACATTCACTGAATCTGCACAGAAAAACTGCCATATTTCTGAAATCCCAGCCATACTGACCATCTTGGAGCACACTTATGAATGACACAGATTTTGACTTACAAAGCGGTATAGCGGCATTCGAAGCCAAAGATTTTACCAGTGCCCTCCGCCTGCTTTCACCACTGGCTGATGACGGCATCGCCGAAGCACAATACCGCATGGGCATGATGTTTCAAAATGGTCTGGGACGTGTAAAAAATGGTGAACAAGGCGTTCGATGGATGCGCGCTGCCGCAAACCAGGGGCACGCCTACGCACAGCACGGGTTGGGAGTAATGTACCTATACGGCGAGGGAGTGGAAAAAAATGAAGCCTCCGCACTGGAATGGTTCCACCGTGCTGCCGGACAAGGGCTGCCCGGCGCACAGATGACTCTTGGTATGATGTACGAAAACGGTCAGGGCGTGGAAAAAAATGAGGTCGAGGCACGTCGCTGGTATAACCTAGCCGATGAAAACAGTTAACCTAAATTAATCAGCGGATCACGCTACTTACTTTCCCACGTAGAAAAATTACTATCGTTCCTGGCCTCACCATCCGCGTAACCCGCTTCATAGGCATCGTTCACGCGCTGCTCTTCCACCTTCGGGTTTTGCAAAAAGCCACTGGCCCAACCGACAATATATTCACGGGAAACGTTGGCTTTTTCCATTTTTTCAATAGCGGCATAATAATCTTCATTCATCGTATCTTTATCTCCCCCATCAATCAATCTCAGAATTACAGAAAATTAGACTATACTAATAATACTTCAATGAGGCAGTATTGCAATTTATTTTTACGCTCAGCAGGACAAGCCTGCACCGCCCACACCGACTTACAAAAATTACACTTTACCCCGACCTACGCGCATATTCGGCACATAATATCTGAGATAACTGTACCGACACAGTTTAGGCATAAAATTCAGCTTCCACAGAACACATCGATAACACCTTGTTAATCAATGAGATAAATATCCACGCACTGTTACACCTCATAACCATTCTCGACACTGTTAAAGAACGCGCATGAAATAACTTCCCTGTTTTCATGCGAAGGCGCAATATCGCAATATCGTCCTTCGTGGTGTAACCTCTGCTGCTGATTTTTCACAGCACAATATCCGCACAAACACAGGACACCACTCAATGAGCAACCCCGACATCCAGGCCATCAAAACCTACCTGCTGGACCTGCAAGACCGCATCTGTGCCGGTATCACCGAGGAAGATGGCAGCGCCCGTTTTTTTGAAGACAATTGGGAGCGTGAAACCGGCGGCGGTGGCGGTCGCACCCGGGTACTCACTGATGGCGCGGTGTTCGAACAGGCCGGGGTCAATTTTTCGCATGTATCCGGGGGCAGTCTACCCGCTTCGGCCACAGCCCATCGCCCCGAATTGGCAGGACGCACCTTTGAGGCGATGGGTGTATCGCTGGTGATTCACCCCAAAAACCCCTATGCGCCAACATCGCACGCCAATGTGCGTTTTTTCGTCGCGGAAAAAGAAGGCGAAGATCCTATCTGGTGGTTCGGTGGTGGCTTCGACCTTACGCCTTATTATCCGTTTGAAGAAGACGTGCTGCACTGGCATCAGGTATCCAAAAAAGCCTGCGATCCCTTCGGTGACAATGTGTATGACCGTTACAAAAAATGGTGTGACGAATACTTCTTCCTCAAACATCGCGGCGAGACTCGTGGTGTAGGCGGGCTGTTTTTTGATGACCTTAACGAAGGTGGATTCGAACACTGTTTCAAGTTTATGCAGAGCGTGGGGGATCATTATTTAGAAGCCTACCGGCCCATCGTCACCCGTCGCAAGAATACCGAATACGGCGAACAAGAGCGTGATTTCCAGCTGTACCGTCGTGGTCGCTACGTGGAATACAACCTGGTTTATGATCGTGGAACGCTGTTTGGCTTGCAGACTGGCGGTCGCACCGAATCCATCCTCATGTCACTACCACCACTGGTAAAATGGCGTTACGACTGGAAGCCGGAGGCAGGCAGCCCCGAAGCGAAACTCTACGAGGGTTTTCTGCATCCACGCAACTGGCTGGAGGAACTGGCCTGAGCAAACGCGCCCAATCATCGCACAGACAGGACAACCGCCTGCGCATCATCGGCGGCCAATGGCGTGGTCGCAGGCTGGCTTTCCCCAATATCGAAGGCCTGCGCCCTACCCCAGACCGGGTACGCGAAACCCTGTTCAACTGGTTGCAACATGACATCATTGGCGCTCACTGCCTGGACCTGTTTGCTGGCAGCGGCGCATTAGGGCTGGAAGCCCTTTCACGGGGTGCCGCCCGCACTGTGCTGGTGGAAAAATCGGCCACGGCTACACAACAACTGGAAGCGCACCTGCGCACCCTGTCCTGTGATCATGCCACAATCGTGCATCTCTCCGCAGAACAGTTTTTGCAACGCGGTCCCGGTGACGCTCGTTACGACGTGGTATTTCTTGATCCGCCCTTCGGCAAGGGGCTTATGGCCACCTGCACACAATTATTGGAAGAAAAAAACTGGCTCACACCTGATGCGCGCATTTACCTGGAAAATGAGCACAACTTGCCCGTCACCGATATTCCCTCCCATTGGCACATTGATCGAGAAAAAACCGCTGGGCAAATCACCTATCGACTGGCCACCCGTCAGGCGTAAATTCATGCGACAATCGCCATATGCCTGCTTCTATAGCAAATAAGGCCATCTATCCCGGCACCTTCGACCCCATCACCCATGGCCATTCCGATCTGGTCAAACGCGCTACCCGCTTGTTTGACCGAGTCATCGTGGCCTTGGCTGCCAACCCCGGCAAACAGCCTACATTCACTCTGGAGGAGCGCCTGGAACTGGCACGCATAGCATTGGCGGAATACGACAATGTGGAAATCTGTTCCTTTGATGGTCTGTTAGTGGAATTCGCCCGAACAAAACAGGCGCGGATCATTCTGCGCGGCCTGCGCGCTGTGTCTGATTTTGATCATGAATTCCAGCTGGCAGGCATGAACCGAAAGCTCGCACCTGATATAGAAACGCTGTTTCTGACACCTGCCGAGCAATATTCCCATATTTCTTCAAGCCTGGTACGGGAAATTGCCACTTTAGGCGGTGATGTTACTCCCTTCGTCCATGAAAAAATCAGGGATGAACTCACGCGTAAATTGCGGTAAAATCCTTAGACTAAATACTTCTAACATCCAACACTGTTATGTGAGTTTTCCAATATGGCTTTGATTATTACTGATGAATGCATCAACTGCGATGTATGCGAACCCGAATGCCCCAATGGGGCCATCACCCAGGGCGAAGAAATCTACGAGATCGACCCGGATTTATGCACTGAATGTGTCGGCCACTACGAGACCTCGCAATGCGTAGATGTCTGTCCGGTAGACTGCATCCCACTGGACCCTGCCCACGAAGAATCCCAAGATGAGCTGCGCGTCAAATATGAACACCTGATGGCTCAAAGTGCCTGACACAACCAGCTCGTTATGCCGCATGCCCCCCTTTTGTTCCTGGCAATAGACCCGATCTTTCCACTATTATCGGAACTTGCGCAGCCCCAGCCAATTGGGTAGACTCGGGGCTGATTTTTACACTAAACCTCCTGTGTGGGGGAGGGGTTCTGAGGAGAATTTTTGATGGATATCATCGTACCGATTGCTGTGTTTTTGCTCATTCTCGTCTCTACCACCATGCTGGGTGGTATGGGGTGTGATGCGGCAGCTAAAGCCCGCAAGCAATAAAATAAATACGGGGCTCTTAGCCCCGAATGCAAAAAAGCCCGGATTCCCCGGGCTTTTTTGTGTGGTTTCTGCTGTGAGCTCATAAAAAATGTCGGCGCTCAGCATTAACAAAAAGTCACTGCCTTACTTAAGCACGTTACGTGTATCCTGCTCCTCTACATAACACAGTTGTATTCTATGCAAACGTCACATCAACCCGAAAAACTGTCTATCCCTACAGAGGATGACACCTATCTTGTTAAATACCTGATGGTATCCGCACTCTGCCTGTTCATCGGTACGGTACATGGCGTACTACAGGTTATCCGCCCGATACGCGCATGGCTGGACAGCATCGGCAGCCCTTACGGCGGCCCTGGTCACCTCATCGACCCTCTAGCTCATGCTCACATCAACGTCATCGGTGGTGTTGTCATTTTTCTCATGGGTGCCTCGTATTATCTGTTACCCAGAATGGGAGGAGTCCGCCTCTATTCTCAGCGACTGGTGCAACATACCCTTTGGTGGACCGGCCTCGGCATTGCCGGTTTTTACACCACCCTGATGACCTTTGGCATTCTTGAGGGCATCGCCCTGCTGGAAGACCCTGATTCAGTAGACGACATCCACCGCTTTTACGGCCCCACTATTGCCTCCGTCTCCACCATTATGGGCATTGGTTTCTGGCTCTACTTTGCCAATGTCTTTTTGACTTTCCGCAAAATTCGCAAGTTGAGTTCCGTGAAACCATCATGATCCTGGAATGCGGCTGCCCTGGCGAATATCCCGATTGGCACAAACAGGACATTAACCTGGCTCACCACGCCGCACACGCCCTACCCATCGCCAGCTTCCTACACATGCCGTTGTCGTATGAAACTTACAAGCAACGCCAGCAAAACGAGATTGAGCAACTGGAATTACGCGAACGCTGGCCGGGTTTTGCATTAACGCGCACTGGCTGGCTGCGCGGAAAAATGATTCGATTGCTAGAGAAGGGCGAGTCGCCTTCACGCCATTTTTTACACCTACCTGCTGATTTTCAATTGCAGGGGCTTTTACACGAGGGCGGCATTGGTACCCTGCGCACAAGCGTACGTGAACAACAAATGCGGTTATTGGACAGCGGCCGCATGCCCAAAGAAATGTATTTGGCATATCTCACCTGCCCAACCTGCTGTGATAGCCGTGGCGGAGAACGCATTTTATTATTGCGACGCTGGCGCAGCAGCCGTCGCTTGGCAGAAAAGACCCGTCAATAAATTTTTTAAGGGTCACCAGCGCTATTGCACCGCCCGCTTTTGATTCAACGGAAAAAGCAACACCGTTTCGTCACCTTCATTATCGCCTTTCACTCGCCGCACATGGACTGACAGAGATTGTGTTGCAGGGTCATCCACTTTCACAGCACGGCGATACACGCCGGTATAGCCATCCTGGATTGCCTGTCGCCATTCTTCATTCTCGCCCACCCTCAACATCACCACAAGCCCCACACCGGGCTTGTATTTCCCAAGGCTGGCAACAACAATAAATTCATTCATGCCCACCCGCAAAGGACTAGGACGCGCTTCCACCCGAAAACCCAGATCCTGCCATTGTTGTGGGCCTAAAATGCCCGACTGCTCAGTGGAGCAGGCGGATAATAACCCCACAAATACGGTAATAAAAAACAGCTTCTTAAAACGGGGAATAAAAAAAACGGGCAGGCTTCGTTTCATTTTGAGTCCGCCAGTGCAGCATGACGCTGAAGATAGTCCAGCACTTCGCTCAATTCATCTTTATTCAATGGTGTCGCCCCTTTGGTTATCATACGCATTTGCATTCGCTGCAAAATGGCAGGCCAGGCCTGTGCAGTGTGCGCATGAGGCTGCGGCGCATTATGACACCGAGCACATTTTGCCTGATAAAGCTTCGCTGATGCCGAGTCGGCATCAGGATACACCAATGGTTCGTTAGGGATCTCGCAGGCCGACAGCAACAAAGCCATTAAACCGAAGCAACTATTTGTCTGTAGATTTGGAGATCGGCTGTGCTGCATCTTTTTCACTGCTGACTTGATGACTGTCTGCGGGAGACTCTGCATTTTTTTCTTTGTCCGTATCCAAGCGGCCCGCCACTTTGGAGCCATAAAAATTCACCATAAAATAAACGAAAGTACCAAACACAGCAGTGTACAACAGCGCCGCACCAAATCCCCAATTTATCCATTCACGCTCATAACCCGGGCGATCTCCCCAAAAAGGAAAACTCAGACCCACTGCCACCAACATCACGGCAACAATGATACCGATAAACCAGCGTGGCACTGGTTGCTGTGACTCGGGAATTTTTTCCACCAATTCCCAATCCTCCAGGCCACGTTTGGCCCTGCGCTCTTCATCAGAGGCATAACCAAAATTATCTTCAGGCAATTCACCCCACTGGGTGTCTTTCAGGTCACCCGGGGGGGGCTTTTTTTCCACATCGTCAACTTTAGATGTACTTTCAGTCTTGTTCATTGGCAGCCCCACATCTGATACTCACATAAATATAACGTTTCCAGTCGTTTCAAAAAGCATTTTTCTACTTGGACAATGTATCTGGCACAACATTTTTTGCAACAAAATGTTGTACGCGAAAAACAGTATGCCAGCCATCCACTGTATTCACATGCACTAAAAACGTATGTAACCCAGGCGGCACATTAGGCTCGATACGCAGATTCACATCAATCCGCCCGGCACTGTCAAAACGCAGCACTTTTTCCGGTATCGAATAGTTGTTTTCTGACAGACCTTCAATGCGTAACGTTGCCTCAGTAGCACGATACAGCTTATTGGAAACCGCAATACGATAATCGCGAATCATTGAGCCGAATTGTTGATCGGCACGATACACCGCCAAATGATACCCGTCATACGACAGCAACCCCCAAATAAACATGCCTAGACCCAGTACGGAAAATGGCAAGGTCCAACGCATACGCAAAGAAATCGAAGCCAGGTTCCGTAAAGCAGAGGATTTTCCCGATGCGCCGCGCTCGAAAGACAACAAACCCGTTTCACCTTTTTTACCTTGCAGCTGATCACAGGCGTCAATACATTCACCGCAATTAATGCAACTGTCGTACATATCCGTATTACGCGGATCAAGCCCGATAAAACAGGCGGTACCACAATAGTTACATTTTTCACACTGGGAAGCGCGTGTATCATCATAGGCAATTTTCAGTGTCTGCTTGGTTTTGAAGCCATGCTGCCACACACGGTAAACGCACATAAAACGACACCAGAAATGACGAATGACACTCACATCAACCAGAATGAGTATCACAAAAATGGCATAAATATAATGTAATGAACTCGCCAGACGCTCATCGTCCCGGAAAGTCATAAAAGACCAGATGACCTCTGGCGGATAAAAATAGAGCAGTGGAATCAGAGCCAGCAACATGGACATCGCCAGCAGGATAAGTCCCAGCACAGTCCAGTTAAGCAAACGGTTTTTGCTGCCCGCCACCTTCATTTTTTCACCGGAGACGCTCATATCGGCACGTTTGCCAAGCAACCGGTAAGTCCATTCGTTGGCTATTTCTGACAGGGTATTTTGTGGGCAGGCCCAGCCACAAAAAGCGGTGCCCACGGTGGAATACAACATTACCATACCGCTAGCAAGCAACATCCACAAACCAAAAACCAGAAAAAAATCGGCCCACCAGACCTGATAACCCAGCACCACAAAAGCGCCTGCTATCAGATCAATACGCAACAACCCGCTCACCGGAATAATAATGGCAATGGCAATAAACAGAAATTGTGTCAATCGCCGCCGCCAGTGAAAACTGAAACCGGTATTGGCAGTTTCCACTCTAATGGGAATTTTACTCAGGGCATCGTCGTTGCTACTCATGGTCATATACTACCATTATGGGGCTGTTTATTCATTGAGCATGTTACTCGGAACTGACAATATTGTTGACTAAATTATCAAGATTTTGCACTGAGGAATCCAACGGGCTCAACGCCGCAAAGCGTTGCCGATAAGCTGTGGCCTGTTCAGCATTTCCGGCCTGTTCCGCCAATTCCCACAAGCGGCGCAATACCTCGACATGATCCGGCCGTATACGCAACACCGACTCCAGTAACTGTTGCTCATTCAGCCCACGCGCCTCTGCCGCGGCACGATCCTGCAAAACCGCATCAGCCAATGCAAAACCCACCCAGCGATCCTTTGGGTTAGCTTGATAGGCCAGCGGCAACAACTGCTGGGCTTCTACAACGCTCTCAGACAACAAGGCCAACCAACTGCGATGCGCCAATTCTGTGGCAATATAAGCACGCTCGAATTGCGGGAAATTACTCTCACTGACACTGAGATGGCTGGCCGCCGCATCCAGTGGGAAACGAATGGATAATAACCACGACAGCATCTTGGAAAGATCCAGACTGCCATCGTAACGCGCCTCTGGCAGTTGATATTCAATCACAGGTGCCCACTCATCCTGCCGAGGCACGTCAAACTCAGGAATTTCTCCCCAATAACGCCCTAACCATGTCCACGGTCCTTCCCCCCCCGTTGCCGCCTCAACTTTCTCACCCGTCAGTCGTTGTACATTATTTAACAATTGCGCACTGCTGACACCGCCTTCATATACGCCGACCATCGCCAGTCGAAAAGCATCCACAAAAATAACCGCATCCGGGAATACGTCTTTGAAGGTCGCTAAAACCACTTGCAGGCTATTGATATCAAATTGATTCAGCGCCAGCCACTGCACAAAGATACCACCCGATGATAAACGTTTTTGTGCGCGTATAAATTGTTGGCGGGACAGTAACGCACTACGCCCCACCAAATCAGGATGAAACAGGTCGCCAACAATCACGTCATAATATTCAGCATCACTCAACAAAAAATGTCGGGCATCATCACGCACAATTTTTAGATGATCAGTAACGCCTCCATTAACCGGCCGAAATTCCTCTCGCGCAGCATTAATTGCGCCCAACGACAACTCAACGGCGGTGCGCTGCAACCCGGGAAATGCCAAAGAAGCCGATGCAGAGATCCCCGTCCCCAACCCCAAAAACAAAACCTGCCGTGGCTCAGGATGCAATAACAAGGGCAAACGTACCTGATTCTTTTGCACCTCGACAGCAGTGGGTTCGGACGAGGCATCCATACGTCGCATGTCAGCCAATAATTGTCGCTGACCATCCGGGCTGGCAACAACATGGGTGATAGAAATAGCATCTTCGTGCAGAGAAAGTGTTTTTGTCAGTGCGTAAGCTTGCGGCAATAAACGAGATACCGGCGGCATGTCCATCACTGTTATGCTCAGTAACCCCATCACAATGACCAACGCCCAGGCAGGCCGGGAAGCCCACCCCTGCGCCAGCACCAACCCTAAAACCAATAACAGCATTGCCCCCAGAACAATCGTGCTGCTGCTGCCAATGCTCGGAATAAAAACAAAACCGGCCAACAGCGTACCTAATGCGGCCCCCAACGAATTCGCACCATACAACCATACTCCGCTTTGATAACGGTTGCCCACACGCTCAGCCAGCAACGGCAACCAGGCACCCAGCACCAATGTAACAGGCAAGGTCAACACGACAATCGCCGAACCTTGCAGCCATAGCGCAGCAAGCAGAGAAGAAAAATGCTCTCGTTCAACCCAGGATGAGAGCACGGGCAACCACCACAAACTCAGCAAAGAAAAGCCACAGGCCACAACCGGCAACACACTGAACCAAAAATTTTTCGTCAGCAACCGAGCTAACAAACTACCAAAACCAATACCCAATAAAAACACAGCCAGAATAATCGCCAACACATATTCAGTGCGTAACATCACCATACCGAATAAACGCGCCCAGCCTATTTGCAGCAAGAGTGCGCCAGCTCCAATGCCCGCATAAACTAACAGCCATTTTGTGGGGGGGCGAATCACTGGGCTTGACGTTTCTTTTTTCTGTGCTGATTCAAATCGCCAGGACAATAAAAATAAAATTCCCGCGACCACAAAACTGACTAATGCGACAGTGCGTAGCGATGACAACCAGCCCAACATAGGCAACAGCCATAATGGCAACAATGCACCAAAGGCACCCCCAAGCGCATTGATCCCATAGATACTCCCCAGAGAAACCTTTGCGCCTTGTACCGCAGATAAAATTAATGGGAAACCAGCCCCCATAGCTATGGCGGGAATCATCAACACCAGTGTGACAATGAAAATTTGCAACGCAATCCAGCCAGAGTAGCTGGTATTACCTGCAATAATCGCAAATTGCGCGTCCACAATCTGGAATAGCGCAGGAAGCGCTAACGCTGTAACCGCCACAAACAATTCAATAAAGGCAAATAACCGTAAAGGACGGCTCGTTGAACGACTCCAATGGACACCTAAAAAACTGCCCGCGCCCAAACCAGCCATATAAGCGCTTACAGTAACAACGACACCGAATATGCTGACCCCGAATTGCAAGGACAACATGCGCGTCCAGAGAATTTCATAGGCTAGACTGGCAGCACCAGAGACCAAGTATAAACAAACAAGAATCAGGCCCAGCTTTCGTAATGCGGATACATTTTGCATTGAATGGCGGGCCTTGCGAGGGAATTGACGAGTAAAAACAGTTGCTGATGATAACGCCTAAAAAGGATAAAACCAGACGATGCCCACCACAGCATGCCCCAGCGCCAACGTCAAACTCAAACCAGCACACACCATGTGTGGGACAAATACACGTTTTCCATATACAACCATAGCAACACCAAGTGCCACCGTGGCAATAATCAGCAGCAACAACGGAATACCCATTAAAAACATAATCAGATGTTTGGTTTTCAACTCAATGGCAACCAGCTCACTTTTTGCTGACCTGTCATTTTCGAAAGCCTGCAACACCCCTGAGCTTTGTTGCTCGACTTTTTGTTCCACAGACTCATCCGCATAACCCGGCGCGGCCACACTCAACACCACCACTACAAACAAACAGAAAAATACTCTACTCATGCCCTGCATCTTTAACCTCTGACTTTTTAACCGCAAAATACCAATACAGTGCCGCCATGAGGACAAATGGGAAAAGAATGATAAGTAACAAAAAAATAAAAATTGCCCAGGGTGTATCAATAGTAACGTGTGCATACCGATAACTATCCACAGCATACACAGAGCACGTTGTTGCCAACAACATCAAAAATACGAACGAACTGAATACTTTACTCACTGCGCAATTCTCGCTGGTTTATGACTTAATTTATGTCTGCTACCGTGGCTGCGCAACGGAAGCCAAAAAAATCTGATGCGTAATAGGGCATTGAAAAATTCCGGTGATATACCGCTGTTGAAAACGGATCACTTTTCCACGAACCACCACGGCGCACTTTGTATACACCTTCCACAGCAACCAGATCTGCCACTTTCAGGGCACGGTCTTCCGCCGTCATCGCTTGTACTTTTTTTGGCTGGAATGCATCCACAGCAGCCACTGAGCCATCATAGGGTAGAAAATCACTTGCCGTCCATTCACTGACATTTCCCGCCATATCATAAACCCCGTATGGGCTCACACCGGTTTTATACGTCGTCACCTCGTTACTCGAACCAACGTGATAATAAGTATTCAGGCGGCTCGCATCCATTTGATTACCCCAAGGCCAGCGGCGTCCGTCCGTACCACGCGCCGCTTTTTCCCACTCGGCCTCAGTGGGCAAACGCTTTTCTTTAAACCGGCAATAACTCACTGCGTCATACCATGTCACCATAGTAACAGGGTATTGCGTTTTCCCATCCGGGATGCTCCCGTCTTTCCAATCCAACGGTGGACGATACTTCGTGGCAACGACGAATTTCGCAAATTCTGCGTGTGTCACAGGATACTTGTCGATTTTATATTCTGGCAAAAATACCGTGTGTTGCGGGCGATTAAACTTATCGGAACGCTCTGAATCTGTACCCATCAAAAAATCACCCGCCGGAATAGTCACCATAGCATCCAGTTCCTGCCATTGCTCCGCAGTTAATAAGGCCTCTAGTTCATTCCATTGGTAAACTTTTTGGGCTCTCTTTTGTGACTCATGAATACGATGCCGGGTAATATCTTCTCCTGCTGCGCGTATATGGTCTTTCATATCCGCCAGATCATAGGTTGCCCGATCCCTCATGTCAGCCATACGGTTTGCCCCCAGATCAACCACATGCAGCACACCAAATATCACCGCTGCCGAAATACAGGTAATCAGAG
This sequence comes from Gammaproteobacteria bacterium, assembly GCA_015487095.1. Lineage (GTDB taxonomy): Bacteria > Pseudomonadota > Gammaproteobacteria > SZUA-152 > SZUA-152 > SZUA-152. The sequence goes on from WFQM01000270.1 coordinate 32,832, forward strand.
TTGCCGCCAAATAACGTTTACGTTTTTCGCGCTCACCGGCACTCATATTTGATTGATACTGCGGCACCATACCCAAATCTCATTTAGCCTTGGTGGCCGCCTTCTCAGCAAGCTTTGCCTGATCCTTCATTGTTTCAGATGATGCTTCACCATCAGAAACATGTACCGCCTTTTTCCACCCATAGACTCGCTTGTTCATAATTTCACCAAGGACACCACCAATCATCGAGGCCTCCATGGCCAGTATGACAAAAAAACCCCACCAGCCCAGCGGCATTAATGCCGCGCCCTGTGGCACACCAGAATATTCAACGGTTTGATAATACGCCGCGAAGCGCACAATAAGTGGCGGAAATATGGAAATCCATTTGCCACCCAGTCCGTAGACATATGACACTGAGATACCTACCAACACGGGCAAAATAAACAACTGCAAGAACCAGAAAAAATTAAAGGTATCCAGTCCCCAAAATAACTCGATGCGAACACCCAGCGCCCAATCGCCCAAAAAATTCACTAGGCAACCGACAAATATCGCCAACCACAAAGAAAGCCAGCGTATCCGAAATATCATTGCTGATATTCCTTGCCTGTCAGTTTTTCGTAGGCTGCTTTTTTTGTTTCTTCCAGATACCAGTCTTCCACTTTTAAACTGGCAATATAACCGGCCAACATTCTGCGATCAGCTTCCGGAATGCCTGCAAACGATGGCATCTGAAAACGCTGTTTCAATCGTGAAGGCACTATAGACTGCGGGTCTTCCGCAGAAAAATAGTGGTACAACCATTCTTCATCACGTAATGAGCCCATGCCATCCAGCGAAGGCGCAGGAACAGCCTGCATGATATTGCGCAAGCCTCCCAACAAATGGCAATCACGGCACTTATATTTACGATAAAGCACCGAAGCTTTGGCGGCAAACTCTGGCGGTGCAGTACTGTAAAACGGAATGCCCGGGTCTTTTTCTTCATCCTGAGAAACCATCCAGCCCTTCACCGTCATCACCACCACGACGAAACCAATTATGCCAACCAGGATACCTTTTTCACCTTTCTTCATTATGAGGCACGCTGTTTGCGCTCGGCAGCCTCTTTTTCCAGATACACCTTACGCAATGCTTCCTGCTCCTTGTTCACCTTCATTGCCTTTTCAAATTCCTCAGGAGCCATTTTGTCTTTGTCATTTTCATCAAAAACGACATACTTTATATCTTCGTCAAATTGATCGTTATGCGCAGCCCAACGCACCCAATAAATTGCCGTTAACACGATAGCTGCACCTGCAACCAACCAAAAATAAATGGTCCAACCATCTTCAAATGAATTAAAAAAATCTGCCATCACCATTCCTCCTAAAACAAATACCCATGAAGCATTTGTGTCGCACCGAAAACCACAGCGGCCACAATACCCAACAGAATCCAGACAAACATAATTTTTTCGCCTGTTTTAAGGTTCTCTTTTTTCCCCATTGTCATAAACATAAAAACAAAAATGGTAAATACAACGATAGAAGCTATCAGAAAATAAAAAATCCCAACACTAAATTCTTGCGACTTCATCCCTTCGATGCTGGTGTCGATTCCAAATGGGCCAGAAGCTTCTTCTACTGACAAATTCAGATACGGAAGATTCAATGAATATACAGCGGCAATCATACTGCCAATGACATGCTGCACCACTTCAGAAACCATCACTATTAACCTGCACAAGACCGCAAAGAAACATGAAGAAATGCTCACCGTGAAAACAGCCACTTTACCATGAGTGCACACTTCACAGCCAATAAAACCTGGGGCTAACGCTGAAACAACAAGTCAAAATATCAAAAAAAACATACTGTTAAAAACACTATAAAAAAAGGCCACACCGGATAAGGATGTGGCCTTTTTTATCATTTCAAAACAAATCAGATGAGCATTAAATCAACCGTAGTCGCCAATACCGGGTTTGTCCTGATCCGTCTTATCAACATAAAAGCTGTAAATGAATGGTGCGGTATAAACCAGCAGAATCCAAATAAGCATCGCCAATGGGCCATTATCTAAATCAATCATAACAAAGTCTCCTGTTGTCTCTTTTAGTGGCCGTGATGACTGGGTTCCCAATCGTAATCAGGCAAGCGTTTTACAACAATCATCACGCCAACACAGAAAAACACGATAAAGAAAATATCGATGGTATAACCCTTATCCCACCAAGGCTGAATGCGCTCTACAGTACCATCGGGTTTCAAATTACCCTCAAAATTAGCCAGCACAAGATGATTGCCCAATACCGTATACTCGCGTAAATCCGATCCGTTACGCTGCAACTCAATGACTGCATCTTTAATCAGGCGCAAATCATCCATTTCCAGCGGATGACGTTCCTGCGCAGCCGACCATTTGGAACCACTTGCCTTCACCTGGTTGACAATGTA
>WFQM01000271.1 GCA_015487095.1 Gammaproteobacteria bacterium
CTGAACCAGTGCTTGTTCAATGCGGCGAATACACGATTGGGATACCAGACTTTGCCCAGACTGCCGTTGTAACGTGCCAGGGCGCGTTGATAGTCGCCTTTTTCCCGCTTGAGATAGTGTTTGAGAATGGTGCAGCCAAAACGCAGATTTGTGCGGATGTCGAACAGGTTGTCACCTGCCTGGGGGATTTCTTTTAGCCAGAAGGGCATGACCTGCATCAGCCCTCGGGCTCCTGCATGGGAAATGGCCCAGCGGTCAAAATTGCTTTCCACATGAATAACGGCCAGTACCATCTCTGGGGGCAGGTCGGCTTTGGTGGCTTCATAGTGGATGTTTTTCAGCAAGTCCAGACGCTTTGCATCGTCCGGCACGCGAGATTTGAGGCGGGTAGACATGTCCATGAGCCAGACTTCGGCATCAAAGCGATCCGTGAAACTATCGGACTCGCCGATGGCTTTTTCCAGTACAGTGCGCAGTGCTTCGTCAGGGCGTTCCTGGGTTGCCGCCTGTGCCATGCCGGTTGTCAGGAGCAATGGTATGCAGCAAGCCAGTGACCGGGAATAATGTGAAAAAGTCATGTTATTTATGTCGTCTGAGTGTTTTTTTCCTGAAGGAAGCGGGTGACCGTTTCCAGCGGAATATCCTGCTTGTCAGTATCACTACGACCCTTGTATTCCAGTGTGCCTGCGTCCAGCCCACGTTCACCAATAACGATGCGGTGAGGGATGCCAATCAGTTCCATGTCTGCAAACATCACGCCGGGTCGTTCTTTGCGGTCATCCAATAATACATCAAAACCGGCTGCGATCAGCTCATTATACAAAGTATCAACGGCATCACGCAGGCGCTGCGATTTGTGCATATTCATTGGCACGATGGCAACGTGGAACGGGGCAATGGCATCAGGCCAGATAATGCCGCGATCATCGTGATTCTGCTCAATGGCCGAAGCCACTACCCGTGATACACCAATGCCGTAGCAGCCCATGGTTATCACTGTGGCCTTACCGTTTTCATCCAGTACCGTGGCATTCATCGCTTCGGCATATTTTTGCCCTAACTGGAAAATGTGGCCTACTTCAATGCCGCGTTTGATTTCCAGCGTACCTTGGCCATCGGGGCTGGCATCGCCTTCTACTACGTTGCGCAAGTCGGCGACTTGCGGCTCGGGAAGGTCTCGGCCCCAGTTGACGCCCGTCAAATGTTTACCGTTTTCGTTGGCACCGCAGATAAAATTGGCTAGCTGTGCTGCGGAGCGATCTGCAATCACCGGGATAGCGATACCACGCGGACCAATGGAGCCCGCAGAGCAGCCACAACAGGTGTTAACGAGTTCGTCTCCCACAAGCGTCAGAGGTGTGGCTACCTGTGGTAGTTTTTCTGCCTTGAGGTTATTCAGCTCGTGATCACCACGCAGTACCAGCGCCACTGCATCGGTTTCACTGCCTTGAACCAGCAGGGTCTTCACGGTTTGTGTTGCATCTACTTTAAGGAAATTGCTGACTTCTTCGATGCTGTGCTGCCCGGGGGTATCTACCGTGGTCATTTGTGCAGCGGGTGCGGGACGTTCACCGGCAGGTGCCACAGCCTCGGCCAGTTCCACATTGGCCGCATAATCGCTGGCACTGGAAAAAGCGATGGCGTCTTCACCGGACTCAGCCAGCACATGAAATTCGTGAGAAGCGCTGCCGCCGATGGAGCCGGTATCCGCCAGCACCGGGCGGAAGTCCAGCCCCAGACGGGTGAAAATGCGTGTGTAGGCGGCGAACATCTGCTCGTAAGTTTCCTGCAATGATGTCTGGCTGGCATGGAAGGAGTAGGCGTCCTTCATCAAAAATTCCCGTGCGCGCATCACCCCGAAACGAGGCCGGGTTTCGTCGCGGAACTTGGTTTGAATCTGGTAAAAGGTCGCAGGCAACTGTTTGTAGGAACGCAGCTCGCGGCGACACAGGTCGGTGATGACTTCTTCGTGAGTGGGGCCAAAGCAAAATTCACGGTTGTGGCGGTCGCGCAGCCGCAGCAGCTCACCACCGAATTGTTCCCAGCGGCCTGACTCTTGCCACAGTTCTGAAGGCTGAATTGCAGGCATCAGCAGCTCCTGCGCACCTGCGCGATCCATTTCCTCACGCACAATGGCTTCTACCTTGCGTAGCACTCGCAGACCCAGTGGCAGCCAGGTGTACAGGCCAGCAGCCAGCTTGCGGATCATACCTGCGCGTAACATCAACTGGTGACTGATGACTTCGGCGTCGGAAGGGGTCTCTTTTTGAGTGGCAAGTAAAAATTGTGAAGTGCGCATGGTGTGTCTCTGTATTTCCCGGATCGTCAATGTGAGGGCGGATTGTAAACGTCGAGCCACCAAAAAGGGAGAGTGAAGTTAGTACATGCCCATTCCAATGTGAATTAAGGGCTAAATTGCTCTGTTTTCGGCGTATGTAGCAGAGTTTGGGTAATGAAAACCCAACGCAAAGGCGCGGAGACACAAAGGACGCAGAGAAAAGCACTAACACACTTTGCGCTCTCTGCTTCTCCGCGCCTTTGCGTTAGATTTTATGGTTCTGTCACTCGTGACCCGGGAACGGCCTGTCTCGCAGATTGTAAACCAATGATTTTATTCGTTTGGATGTTTTTAGCGCTTAATTCACATTCCAGTGTCATTAAATTACATGCCTCTGCACTTGACTCAGTCTGTTCGTTATTTGTCAGCATTTGGCACTTGGAAATGGCATTTTCTACTCAATTTATGGTCTACCTGAGTTAAATGCAGAGGCATGTTAAATTAAGCACTCTTGGTCAAGCTGTGGGTTAATCCAGAATAAAGAAAGTCTGGAAACTTGTCGCTTTGCCAAATCCGGTGCTTGTAAACGCAGAGGTCACAGAGACGCAAAGGCACAGAGAAAAACACCAGGGGGGGTGTTAACAACACGGGATTAGATCGGGCGATGCGCGATTGGGTGAGCAAAATAGCAGGCTCAAAATGGTTTTTTCGCGTTGCTTATCCAGGCAAGACCGGCTTCGGGGATTATTGAGTGTCCTTATTCGATGGATCTCTCTCATAGACCAATGTATCTGGATGAAAAGCGTACCAGGCAAACCAGTAACTTGTGGTGCTGGGCAGCAGTGTGTCAGCGGCATAAATGCGCCCGTTGCGATTGGCGGCATCAAATACCACGCGGATGCTTTTACCACCTACCTGATCCAGCAATTCGCTGCGTTGTCCGGATTGCACGGCGTTAGACAGGTGCGAAAATGGATAAGCTTTGGCGATACCATTGATTGTCACGCCGATCACCCATTCCTTGGGGTGGAAGCGGCGATCAATGGCGCTTACGTCGAACATGATTTGCTCGCTGTCGGCATAACCGGCATAGGGTGAGCGGCTGTAATCCCGTTGATAGCCGGTATTTTGGGACAGCACCCGGGTCTGCGGGTAACGTGCCCGCCAGTCTGACCAGCTGGTGTGTTCCAGGGGGACTTGTTGCAGGCGCTGGCTTTTCAATGGTCCGCTGATGGCCTGTTTGCGAATCTGTGACCAGAGCGATTCGGTTTGCCGGTCGTAGAGCAGCACGTCGCTGTTATAGAGCAGGCCGGAAACACCAAAATCAAAATCTTTTCCGTCTCTGTTGGCCAGAAACGCCATGCCTGTACCGCACAGCGGACAGTAGCTGACCAGCACCGCAACGTCACCGAAACGATCATTGACGATTTCATGGTAATTGAGAATGCGCACTGGGTAGGCTTTTTGCTCGCCTTGCATATTAATGCCCAAAACGCGATCAGCATCCCTCAGAAAACGGGCTTGTTTTGCGCTGATAAAGTCGGGTTGACTGATGGCAGGAATACCGTCCCGTGCGGGACCGCCGTGTTTTATCTGCTCGACAGGTACCAGCGCATTGGAGAGGTCGAAACCATTGTTTGGCGCTGCTTGCAGCAGTTGCGGCCCTTGCCAAAGCCATAAAATGGTCAGTAACAACGGGTAAATAATCCAGCGGGTATGTTTATTCATGGTCAGCCTCTGTTGCGGTGGTTTCCACATCGGTATGCGAACCCGGGTTCCAGTCCTTGTTTGTGTGACTCTTTGCGAGTGCCCCGGTTCCCGTATCAACGGTGATGCGCGGGACAATAAACCAGGCTGTGTACAGGTTGATTATATTGTTTAAAGCTAGTCGTGTTTCTAGCTTATTATTTATTGTATTACATATAATTTATTGAAATTTATACTATAATTCGATTTATTGTGTATACAAACCTAGTTGCTAACCTAGTGGTTTGTCGGAGAGCTATTTATAATGCCGTTGTCGGTCAGGGAATATCTAGGGCGCGAGCCCGCAACATCAAAAGAGATACAGGCCGTAACAGGCCAGAGTCAGACTGTGGTCGCACGACGACTCAGAGACATGGGAGATAGTATCATCAGGTTGCCGAGTGGGCGCTCCCCCCGATATGCGCTAACGCGCAATGCTTTTGGTGCGGATGACAGGTTGCCCCTGGTGATGGTTGATTCTTATGGGAATATTGTTTTGGCTGCACATATTCGTCCATTAGCC
>WFQM01000272.1 GCA_015487095.1 Gammaproteobacteria bacterium
AAGCCGCAGTGATGGAAATTGTCGGTGGTCATTTCCGACCGGAATTCATCAATCGGGTGGACGAGACTGTGGTCTTTCACCCACTGGGCCGTGAACAGATTCGTGCCATCACTCGTATTCAGATTGATTACCTGAAGGCGCGGTTGCGAGACCGTGATATGGATCTGGAACTGACAGAGGCGGCGCTGGATCAACTGGGTGAAGCGGGTTTTGACCCTGTTTATGGTGCGCGACCGCTGAAGCGGGCGATTCAGCACGGTATTGAAAATCGTCTGGCACAGGAAATTCTCTCGGCGCATTTTCAACCGGGTGATATTATTTTGGTAGACAAAGTGGATGGTGAGCTGGTTTTCACCAAGAAAGGAGATATGGATGCCAGTGCGACTTGAGTGTACTCAGGGGATCTCACTATTAACCTAGTGAATTAATAATTTTGATGAAAGGCTCTGTTGATACAGAGCCTTTTTTATTGTGAATCAAAATATGAATTAAGGGCTAAATCACTCTATTTTCATGTGTCTGCTGGCTGGGTCTGAATAATGAAAATCGCTGTAGGTCTCTGTGTTTTCGCGCCTTTGCGTTAGGTTTTATGATCTGTGATTTGTGGTCGAGAAATAGCCTGTGCCAGCGAATGTAAACCAATGATGTTATTCGGTTGAGTGTTTTTAGCGCTTAATTCGCATCAAACTTGTTTTATGCCTGCGATAAACAGCGCCTGTTTGGAGTCATAGAGGATATTTATGGCCTTTATGTTTACATGGATATTGTTGCGAGCTATAGTATAACCGTAATAAAGATAAGGGATTGTTGAGTGTTTTAGTCAAATATCAGCAGTTTCTTAGCGTGAATCAATAACAGCAACAGGAGGACATCATCATGTCATTTGCAGCAGGTTTGACCATTGTAGGAATTGTTGGAGGAATCATTTTATTGGTGACACTGAAGGATGTGATGAGTGAGGCCTAGACTGGTTTTTTCGCATTAGCCCCCTCCCGCCTGGATCGGTAACATACCGGACAGGCGGGTTTTTTTATGGTGGAGATAATTCAGCGTGCAGGGAAGCGGATAATCATACCCTTGCTTGTCGCTGTGGGTTTTTTAGTGCTGATGGATTGCCCTGTAGACAGCCCGACCAGTTTGCGCTGCTGATCACCCAGCAGATGCAGGGAATCCCACATCATATTGGAAATGGCAATACATGAGGCCATGGGGGTGCGGGCCAGGCGACGGGTCTGGTCGATTTGCCATTGCAGCCCCCGCAATCGTGCTTGTTTTTCGGCCGGGACGCCGGTCAGGAATGACTCGATGTATTCTGCGCGTTTGGCCTCGAAGGTGGCCGGGTCGGTTTTGGCTAATGCCAGCATCTCATCAAAATCCACATGGAGTTTGCATTGTTTCTGTGTGCTACCCATAACTCTCTCCGGCTACTGCGGTACCCGTGTTTACACAAGGTGGAATATTCCCTCTCTCATGCCTTGTAACGTGTACCTCTACAACGAGCCTCTCAGCATTTGGGCCGAGGTAGAACTCAAAAAAAGTATTACCAACAATCCATTATTATTTTTGTTGGACGGGTTTCATTTTCCGGGTTTCACCTTGTTATGTCAAAATATACTTATAATATTTAGGGATAAGATGTGCGGGCGAAAGAAGATAACCTGCTGTTCTTTATAAGTAAATTATTTTACAGGTTATAGTAGAGAGCTGTTTTTTCATGATCAAACCCACCCAGAACTTAGTTCGGGTCCGTTGCCGCGTTGTGCTGTTTGACCTTATTTAAAAAACTGGCAAAAAATGCGGCAAAAATGCCAAACATTAAACCGAGCACCAGAGATAAGATAATAATAAGGTTTTTGCCGGGACCAGTGGATTGTAGTGATTGCATGGGGGGTGTAATGCTGCGGGTGGCTTTCAGATTATTCAGTTGTGCCTCAATTTGGGTAATGGTTTGTTGTTGACGTTCAACAGAGCGTCGGGAATCAGCCGAAAGCTTGGTGAGTTTTTCTTCAAGTTTGCCAATTTCGGGTTGGTGGCGCTGTAGGGCACGTTGGTTGCCAATGTCCAGGCGGCTGAGTTCGCTGTTGGTTTTGTCAATAAGTTTGCCTTGTACACTTTGGCTACGCAGGTTGGCAGCTACTTTTTCTTCCAGTTCCAGCCGCAGGTTTTGCTGGCCGATAAACAGACGCTCCTGCAAGGCAGCGAGTCGTGTACGATTCTGCTGGATGCCATTATCAATGAGTAGCATGGCCATGGCGGCTGATTCACTTTGCATGTTGCCAATGGCCTGTTTACGTTGTGCAAGGGAGGAGTCGATTTGTGATTCAAGATCGCTGATTTGCTGCTTTAACAGGCTATCGATTTCATCCAGACGTTGATAGCGTGCTTTGATCAGTTTGGCCTGGTCTTTTAAATCGGTTAATTGTTTCTCCTCACGAGCCAGCTTGTTTTCCAGTTGCTGCCGTGGCACCGCCAACACGCGGGGGTCACGAAGCTCATCCAGTTTAATACGTGCGCTGTTAAGTTGGCTCTCCAGCTGTTTTTGTTGTGTGGCCAGGGTGCTGGGGTCGGTAATTTCATCCAGTACTATTTTGGCCAAAGCCAATTGATTATTCAGCTTTGCTTGGTAAACATTCATCACTCGCTGGTGATCCTGCAATAAATATTTAGTCACAGCTTGTAATTGTTGCAGGTAGCTGGTGCTGTCTGCTTCAGTACCTTTGGCTTCCAGCACTACCAGTTGGCTGCCTTTGGGAATTCGCGCATTAATTTTGTAGAAAGCGTTGTTGTCAGGGTGAGTTTTACGAAATTGTTGCTGTGCTAACGGAATATAGCTTTCCTGTACTTTTGCCAGCACCGTTTCGGGAGGGTCAATTAATTGCGATGTTGTGCCGGAGGCGGCTTGAGTCAAAGTGCTGCCAATTTCTATCGTGCTAGTGTAATTGTATTTTTGTGGTAGCAGGAAGGCGAGCAGTAATCCGGCGATGAGCGCCAGGACCACTGAGGTAAAAATGATTACGCGATGTCTGATAAGCTCCAGCCATAGATCAACGAGGTTGATGCTGTCTTCTTCGTACCATTGCTGTTGTTCGGTTATAGTGGGCTGGCTGGCGGGAGAAAGCGTGTGTATCTTACCGGCAGGCTCGTTCATTAAAGCATTCTCCATGTGCTGGTCAGCATCAGTGGTGTCGTGTTTCGGTTTACCGACGTGATCCTGGGGCAAGCTCATCCTGAAACGGCACCTGTTTTTTTTGTGTTTATGAATCCGCCCATAAACGGCCGGTGATGACCGGCCGCGTTGACTTCATCACAACTGATGGAACAATACTAGTCAAAGTTTGAGACTTTTGCAGCTTATTGTTAATGCGTTCCCGTTGCCTTGAGTGCGGAGGATTCCAGAACTGATTTCAGGAAATAACCCGTATGGGAGTTTTCTGTTGCGGCAATTTTTTCTGGTGAACCACTGGCGACAATCGTACCGCCACCTTCGCCACCTTCCGGGCCTAAATCAATAACCCAGTCGGCGGTTTTAATCACATCCAGATTATGTTCAATAACCACGATGGTATTGCCATGATCGCGTAAGCGATGCAACACACCGAGCAATTGCTCGATGTCATAAAAATGCAAGCCAGTAGTCGGTTCATCAAGAATGTACAGCGTGTTGCCGGTATCGCGCTTGGATAATTCGCGCGCCAGTTTGACACGCTGTGCTTCACCACCGGACAGTGTGGTAGCAGCCTGACCTAATTTGATGTAACTGAGGCCGACATCCATCAGGGTTTGCAATTTACGGGCTACCGACGGAATGGCATCAAAAAAAGTACGCGAGTCTTCCACAGTCTGCTCTAACACTTCATAGATATTCAGTCCCTTGTATTTAATTTCCAGCGTTTCACGATTGTAGCGTTTGCCCTTGCAGATATCGCAGGGCACGTAGATATCCGGCAGAAAATGCATTTCCACTTTGATAACACCATCACCGCGACAGGCTTCACAACGGCCACCTTTGACGTTAAAACTGAAACGGCCCGGTGTGTAACCGCGCGTACGCGCTTCCTGGGTGCCGGCAAATAATTCACGAATGGGGGTAAACAGACCTGCATAAGTGGCAGGGTTTGAGCGCGGCGTGCGACCGATAGGGCTTTGATTAATGTCCACGACTTTGTCGAATTGCTCAAGCCCTTCTATTTTTTCCATCGGCGCAGGCGCTTCCGGGTTGTTGTTGATTTGCTGTGCGGCAAAACGGAACAGCGTGTCATTAATGAGTGTGGATTTACCGGAGCCTGACACGCCGGTCACTGCCGTCATCAGTCCAGCAGGGATATCCACATTCACATTTTTCAAATTATTACCCGACGCGCCGAAAATGCGGATTTGTCGTGTTGCATCCGGCAGAGTGCGTTGTTCAGGAATTGCGATGGCTTTGCGTCCGGACAGATAGGCACCGGTCAGCGAATTTTCATTATCCATGACTTCCTGCGGCGTGCCCTGTGCAACAATTTCCCCGCCATGCACACCAGCACCGGGGCCGATGTCCAGCACATGATCCGCACTGATGATGGCCTCTTCATCATGTTCGACGACGATGACCGTATTACCCATATCACGCAGGTAAGTGAGTGTGTTGAGCAGACGCTGGTTATCGCGTTGATGCAAACCGATGGAGGGCTCGTCCAGGACGTACATCACGCCCACCAGACCAGCACCGATCTGGCTGGCAAGACGGATGCGTTGCGCCTCACCACCAGACAAAGTATCAGCGCTACGGTTTAGGGAGAGATAATCCAGACCGACGTTGACCAGAAAATCCAGTCGCTGGCCGATTTCCTTGACAATTTTTTCGGCAATTTGTCCACGATGACCTTCTAGCTTCAGTTGAGCAAAAAAGGCTTGTGCCCGACCGACGGGTAGCGCGGTTAATTCAGGCAGTGTTGATTGTGCGACGAATACATGACGCGGGCCTTTGGCCAGTCGCGTACCGCCGCAATCAGGGCAGGAGCGGGTATTGAGATATTTTGCCAGCTCCTCGCGCACCACATTGGAATCGGTTTCGTGATAACGGCGCTCCATGTTGGGCAGAATGCCCTCGAAAGCATGGGTACGGCTGGTGAACGTGCCGTTATTGTTATGCCTGTCCTTGTAATAACGGAATTCGATTTCTTCCGTGTCACTGCCATTGAGGATGATGTGCTGAATATTTTCAGGCAATTCATGGAACGGCGTGTCTAACTCAAAGTGGTAGTGCTCTGCTAGCGAGCTGATCATCTGGAAGTAATAGGCATTACGTTTATCCCAGCCACGTATAGCGCCAGCAGGCAGGGATAACTCCGGATGGCGAACCACACGTTCGGCATCAAAAAACTGTTTTACCCCCAGGCCATCACAACCGCCACAGGCACCCGCCGGATTGTTGAAAGAAAACATGCGGGGTTCCAGCTCCGGCAGGGAATAGCCGCATTGCGGGCAGGCGAACTGGGCAGAAAACAACAGCTCCTGTTCTCCGTCCGCACCCTGTGCATCATCCATCAGCATCACTGAAGCAATACCATCGGTGAGTGCCAGTGCCGTTTCAAAGGAATCGGCCAGTCGTGATTGTTGATCGTCACGGACTTTAAGCCGATCCACAATAACTTCAATACTGTGTTTTTTGCGCAGATCCAACTCTGGTACACCGTCCAGTTCAAACAGCTCATCATTAACACGCACACGCACAAAACCCTGGGCGCGCAAATCTTTAAACACGCTGAGATGCTCGCCCTTACGGTTGCGCACCACAGGTGCCAGCAACATGATTTTTGTGCCTTCCGGCAGAGCCAGCACCTGATCCACCATTTGGCTGATGGTTTGCATTTCCAGGCTGGCATCGTGTTCAGGGCAGCGCGGTTCACCGGCGCGCGCGAACAACAGCCGCAGGTAATCGTAAATTTCGGTGATGGTGCCCACGGTGGAGCGGGGATTATGTGATGTGGATTTTTGCTCGATGGAAATAGCCGGAGACAATCCCTCAATATGATCTATGTCGGGTTTTTCCATCATCGACAGGAATTGACGCGCGTAGGCGGAAAGTGATTCCACGTAGCGGCGCTGGCCCTCGGCATAAATGGTATCAAAAGCCAGAGAGGATTTGCCTGAGCCGGATAACCCTGTAATCACAATGAGTTTATCCCGTGGTAATTCCACGTTGATATTTTTGAGGTTGTGGGTGCGGGCACCCTGAATACGTATTAAATCCATGCTGGCGACATCTCGTGTTGGCGTTTTTTGGGGTTGCAACGGCGCGCGGGTTTTTCCGGCGGAACGCAAACCTGATATCATACGCCGTTCTGTCTGAACGACGCAAAAACCAGCAACAATAAATTTAAGTTGAGCAAGTATCGCAGTGACGCAATCCTCTACATCTGAAAGCACCCATAAAACGACAACAGACGACGCCATGCTCCCCACCGAGCGTCGCGCCGTATTTTCCCTGGCCGGTATTTATGCCCTGAGAATGATGGGCCTGTTTATGATCCTGCCGGTGTTTGCGTTATATGCAGAAACGCTGGACGGCTATACGCCCGCGCTCATCGGCCTGGCTATTGGCATTTACGGCCTGACCCAGGCGGCATTACAGATTCCCTTTGGTATGGCCTCGGATCGCTTTGGCCGTAAACCGGTGATCATTCTCGGCCTGATTATTTTTGCTATTGGCAGCGTAGTAGCGGCCACCGCAGATACCATGAATGGCGTGATTTTCGGTCGGGCGCTGCAAGGTGCGGGAGCCATTGCTGCCGCAG
>WFQM01000273.1 GCA_015487095.1 Gammaproteobacteria bacterium
GAGAGCGGCTAAGGTGCTCAAGATCAATGACTTTTTCGGTTATTTTGAATGAAAGCGTATCACCCATACGGTGAGTTCAAAATGTTCGAAAAAGTCATTTAGATTGAGTGCATTAGACGTTCGCAGTAGGCTCAACTGATTAATTTAGGTTTAACGCTGCAAACTGTTCAATGACGGATTCCAGGCTGAAAACAACCCATGCTGGAAAAATAATTTTCGGTAAACACTGAGACTCAAGGGCAATACACACGAAAAAACTTCAACAACATCTTTTTTCTCATCCGGGTTAAGAGTAATATTGCCTCTCCGTTTTCCCGACAGAGTATGTGTCTCTGTTTTCCCTCAAGTGTATTTGGCCGTTGCGCCGAAACGCTTTTGAATCAGGCGAAAAAATCCAGACAATAAAGCTCAAGCAAAACCCATGCAAATCGGCCCTTACACACTTTCCAATCAACTCATCCTCGCACCCATGGCAGGCGTCACGGATCGCCCCTTCCGGCAGCTGTGCAAAAAACTGGGCGCGGGCATGGCAGTATCGGAAATGGTGTCCTCCAACTCCCTGTTATGGGGCTCGGAAAAAACCCGACGCCGCGCCAATCATGACGGTGAAACCGATCCACGCTCGGTACAGATTATGGGTGCTGACCCACAGATGATGGCTGAAGCCGCCCGCTACAATGCTGACAACGGCGCACAAATCATCGATATCAATATGGGCTGCCCCGCCAAAAAAGTCTGCAACGTCGCCGCTGGCTCGGCACTGTTACAAAACGAAACACTGGTGGGAGACATCCTCGACGCTGTTGTTGGCGCAGTATCTCTCCCTGTCACTCTGAAAATTCGTACTGGCTGGGATACTGACAACCGCAACGGGGTGCGCATTGCCCGTGTCGCCGAAAGCGCAGGTATCCAATCCCTGGCTGTGCATGGACGTACCCGCGCCTGTGCCTACAAAGGGGAAGCAGAGTACGACACCATTGCCGCCATCAAGGCAGCAGTGAACATTCCGGTGGTGGCCAATGGCGACATCAATACACCGGAAAAGGCAAAAAGGGTGTTGGAATACACCCAGGCAGATGCCGTCATGATCGGCCGGGCAGCCCAGGGACACCCCTGGATTTTCCGCGAGATTGACCATTATTTGCAAACCGGGGAAAAACTGCCAGAGCCCACGCTTAAAGAGGTGCGCGACATTCTGCTCGAACACCTGCAAAATCTTTATGCGTTTTACGGGGAGTACACAGGAGTGCGCATGGCGCGCAAACACATCTCCTGGTACAGCAAAGGGCAACGGCACGGCGGAGCATTCCGCCAGGCGGTCAACCAGGTAGAGACCGTCGCAGAACAACTACAAATAACAAAAGATTTTTTTGACACCTTGTTGGTTCGGGAGGAACTAGCCGCATGACAATACATTTTCAAAACACTGAGTCCATGGTCGAAATTGCTGCAGATCATCTGGAAGATGATGCACAAAACGCACCCTTGAGCGACCATATCAAATCCATGTTAGAAGGTTATTTCAATGACCTTGACGGGCACCCGCCCGCAGACCTGTACCAGATGGTGCTACAGGAAATCGAACAACCCCTGTTGGAAAGCGTGCTGCACTATACACGCGGCAACCAAAGCAAAGCAGCAATTGTGCTGGGGTTGAACCGCGGTACATTACGCAAAAAACTCAAACAGTACGATCTAAACTAGATTTTGGCAGTATAGCGACACTGGGGCCCTTGTGGCCCCTTTGTTATTTATGAAATACCCTTTGGCACTGTTTTTTCATCGACAACGCCCCGGGAAAGCAACACAGGTTCACTCATGACAGCCATCAAACGCGCCCTCATCAGCGTCTCGGATAAAACCGGTATCATCGACTTTGCCCGCACTCTGCGCGAGCTTGGCGTAGAAATTCTCAGCACTGGCGGCACCGCCAAACTGCTGTCCGACAACAACGTGGACGTTACCGAAGTCTCCGACTACACCGGC
Organism: Gammaproteobacteria bacterium; assembly: GCA_015487095.1. GTDB lineage: Bacteria > Pseudomonadota > Gammaproteobacteria > SZUA-152 > SZUA-152 > SZUA-152. The sequence continues at coordinate 1,987 of WFQM01000273.1, forward strand.
TTCCCGGAAATGATGGATGGCCGGGTGAAAACCCTGCATCCAAAAATTCACGGCGGCCTGCTGGGACGACGCGGCATAGACGATGCGGTAATGGCCGACAACGGCATTGCCCCCATCGATCTGGTTGTGGTTAACCTCTATCCCTTCGAAGAAACCGTAGCTCGTCCCGATTGCAACCTGCCTGCCGCCATCGAAAACATCGACATCGGTGGCCCAACCATGTTGCGTGCCGCAGCAAAAAACCATAACGCGGTAACCGTTGTTGTAGACGCTAACGACTATGCCCGCGTCATCGAAGAAATGAAAAATAACGACGGCATCGTAAATGCCACCACCCGTTTTGATCTCGCCACCAAAACTTTTGAACACACCGCTGCATACGATGGTGCCATTGCCAACTATCTGGGCGCAACACAACTGGACTGTAGCAAGTCCGACTTTTCCCGCACGCACAACAGCCAGTTCCTCAAAGCACAAGATATGCGCTATGGCGAAAATCCGCATCAAAAAGCCGCTTTTTATGTGGAAGCCAACCCGGCCGAAGCATCCATTGCCACTGCCGTGCAATTACAAGGTAAAGAACTGTCCTTCAACAACATCGCCGATACGGATTCTGCACTGGAATGCGTCAAACAGTTTGCAGAGACCGCCTGCGTTATCGTCAAACATGCCAACCCCTGCGGCGTCGCCATAGCTCATAGCCAACTCGATGCCTACGATCAAGCCTACAATACCGATCCCACCTCGGCCTTCGGTGGCATCATCGCCTTTAACCGTCCATTGAATGCCGAAACAGCGGAAGCCATCGTCAACCGTCAGTTTGTCGAAGTCATCATTGCTCCCAGTATTAACGACGATGCCAAGCCCATCCTGGCACAAAAGAAAAATGTGCGAGTACTGGAATGCGGCGAGTGGGGTGATGAACGTACACCAGGACTGGATTATAAACGGGTCAACGGCGGCCTACTGGTACAAGACCGTGATTTAGGCATGATCAGCGCAGACCAACTGAAAGTAGTCACCCAGCGTGCGCCCGACGAGCAGGAGATGCGTGACCTGTTATTTACCTGGCAAGTGGCCAAATTTGTTAAGTCCAATGCCATTGTGTACGGCAAAAACGGCATGACCATCGGTGTCGGTGCCGGGCAAATGAGCCGCGTATACAGCGCACGCATTGCCGCCATCAAAGCCGCCGATGCAGAACTGGTGGTAAAAGGCTCGGTAATGGCCAGCGATGCCTTTTTCCCCTTCCGCGACGGTTTGGACAGCGCTGCCGAAGTGGGCATCAGTGCCGTTATCCAACCCGGTGGTTCCATGCGTGACGACGAAGTCATCGCCGCTGCCGATGAGCATGGTATCGCCATGGTGTTTACAGGCATGCGGCACTTCCGGCATTAAGCATATCTGCCAAGAGTGGCGGACCGGTTATGTGCAAAATACCCGCAAATATCGCCGGTATTTTGTCCAAATTGTCACAACTTACCTACCATAAATCCAGTACACTGCAACAATGTTTCGCTGAAAAATGGTCAAGTACAATGACAAAACCTTCCCGCCCGTCCGGCAGAAAAAAGCCTGATAACACGAATCTGTATCGTAAAGCAGGTCTTCTTCTCCTGCTCACAGGGTTATTACTCACAGGATTTTCAATTTCAGCACAGGCCGAACCTGTCACTGGCGTCACTCCTCGAATTATCGGCGGAACTAATGCAAGCCCCGATGACTACCCTTGGGCAGTTGCCCTATTGCGTGCCAATATCGGCGACGGCTTTGATGCCCAGTTTTGTGGCGGCACACTGATTGCCAGTCGCTGGATACTCACAGCCGCTCACTGTGTCAATGACCTTTCTTCAGCCAGCGAAATCGAAGTGGCTATTGGCATCA
>WFQM01000274.1 GCA_015487095.1 Gammaproteobacteria bacterium
CAATGACTTTTTCGGTTATTTTGAATGAAAGCGTATCACCCATACGGTGAGTTCAAAATGTTCGAAAAAGTCATTTAGATTGAGTGCATTAGACGTTCGCAGTAGGCTCAACTGATTAATTTAGGTTTAACAAAACCCTGAAAAATATGGATAACCCGGTAGGTTGGGGTGAGGCACGAACCCCAACACGCTACTTTTTTAAAAACCACCAAGTATTTAACGCAGAGGTCGCAGAGACGCAGAGGCACAGAGTTTTTAGTGTTTTTCTCTGTGGCCTCTGTGTCTCTGTGACCTCTGCGTTCATAACACGTTATTTGTCAGTACCACTCAACATCATCCCCTCCTGCGCCAAAACACTTGTCCGGGAGCAAGACTCTGAACTCCAGCTAAAAACAGGCGGAATGGTGGCGTTTTCAGCTCTGGCACGTTGGGGTTCATAAAAAACATTCACCCCAACCTACGTGCTCTAACGCAAGGCAGCAATATCCGCAGCCACTATGTCTGCCGAGGCCTGAAACGCGGCTTGTTCATCGGCGTTGAGTTGTAGTTCAATAATGTCGGTGAGCCCGGTTTCCGTCAGCACCGCAGGCACGCCCATGGCAATGTCATGCTGACCGTATTCGCCATCCAGCACACTCACACAGGGCAGAATGCGACGACGATTGTGGCTGATGGCATCCACCATAATGGCGACCGCAGCGGCCGGGGAATCATAGGCGCTGGAATGTTGTTTCAACGCAAGAATTTCACCGCCACCCTGTCGGGTGCGCTGGTTGATCTGATGAATTCTTTCTTCGCTCAAAAAATGAGTAATGGGGATGCCTGCAATGTCGGTAAAACGTGGCAGTGGCACCATGGCGTCACCGTGCCCGCCCAACACCAGGGCGGAAATATCTTTTATCGAATACCCCGTTTCCATGGCAATGAAGCTGGTCATGCGTGCCGTATCCAGTGCACCGGACTGGCCAAATACCCGGTGACGGGGCCAGCCGGATTTTTGCCAGGCATACCAGGTGAGTACATCCACCGGGTTGGTAACCATAATGAGCATGGCATCAGGCGCGTGTTCAAGTGCATCGGCAACGATTTTGTCGATGATGGAAAGATTGGTCCCCAGTACGTCCGAACGCGACATACCCGGTTTACGCGGGATACCGGCAGTGACGATGATGATGTCTGCACCCGCAATAGCAGCGGGATCAGTGGCTCCGGTAACGCGCGTATCAAAACGCAATAGCGAGGCGGACTCCTGAATGTCCAGTGCTACACCCTGTGGCATGCCTTCGTGGATATCAAGTAAAACCAACTCCCGACACAGCTCTTCTTTGGCGAGGATTTGTGCGGTGGATTCACCGACCCGGCCTGCACCAATGATGGCGATTTTGTTCATCAGTGGTCTCCTTTTGGGAATTGTTATCTGGATACTCTAATCATAGACCACGAGTTCATGAACACGTTTCATCGGTGTTTTTTACCACGATAGAACCCAACGCAGAGGCGCAAAGATGCGGTGAACGAAAAGCCCGTTATCCTCTAAATCCTTCGCGTCTTCACGTTGGATTGTCATTATTCAATGATTTCGCATCCGCGTGGGCAAAAAAACATGTCCGCCCTACGCCGGTTCCAGTCTTGACTCTAGTTTCCCGTCAAATTCGGTTTTTTACCACGGGTAGCCCCTAACTGCGATTACGCGGTTGGCGAGTCGGTGGCGGCCGTTCGCCAACGATAGCCTCGGCATCAAATTCACGGCCGTTGCGCAGAATTTTCAGGCGTAATTTTTCACCGGACGAGGTACGAGCAATTTGATTCATCACGGTTTTGCTGTCACTTGCCGGTTCGCCATTGACGGAAAGAATAATATCACCCGGACGCAATCCAGCCTGCGCGGCGGGACCGCTACGCTGGATACCTGCAATGATGACACCGGTGATGTCTTGCAGGTTAAATGATTCAGCCAGTTGTGGGGTGATGTCCTGGGTTTCCACTCCCAGCCAGCCGCGCGAAACACGCCCGGTTTCGATGAGCTGTTCCATCACATCACGGGCAATGCTCATGGGGATGGCAAAACCAATCCCCTGTGATCCGCCGGATTTGGTGAAAATGGCGGTATTGATACCCACCAGATTACCGTAGGCGTCGATAAGCGCACCGCCGGAATTACCGGGGTTGATGGCGGCGTCGGTCTGAATAAAATTCTCAAAGGTGTTGATGCCCATGTGGTCACGGCCGGTGGCACTGATGATGCCCATGGTCACGGTTTGCCCTACGCCAAAGGGATTACCGATAGCCAGTACCACGTCACCCACACGCATGCTGTTGGCAAGGTTGAAGGTAATGGTGGGCACGGTGTCGAGGTCTATTTTCAGTACAGCGATATCAGATTCCGGGTCGGTGCCCACCAGCTTTGCCTCAGCACTGCGGCCATCGCGCAGCAGCACTTCGATACCGGCGGCTCCGGCGATGACATGATTATTGGTGAGGATATAACCCTGATCGCTGACAATAACCCCGGAGCCCAGATTGTTTTCCAAACGCTGGCGGGGGACGTACTGGTCACCAAAAAAATAACGCAGCAGCGGATTGACCCGTTCGGTGATGACTTTGGTAGTGTATATATTGACCACGGCAGGTGCGGCGGCCTCTACAGCCTGTGCATAGGATACCGGGCCGCTACCGAATTGCGTCGATTCAGTGTGGAGTGTCGGGCTTTGTTTGAGTTCCACCACTGGGCGTTGCTGGCCAAGCAAGTCCGGGCGCAGCAGCAAAACCACAAAAGCGGCGGCCAGCCCGGCGACGACGGCTTTGAATAAAAACAGATAAAGGTTGGCTTTTCTCATGGGGTATAAAGAATACCACGGCTCCCTGCTTTTCGGATTATGATCTGATGTTACTCGGGCTACAAATGTGAATTAAGCGCCAAAAATATCTGTCTCAATAATCACCGGGTATTTAACGCAGAGGTCGTAGAGGCGCAAAGGACGCAGAGAAAAACACACAAAGTTTTGTGTCCTTTGCGTCTTTGCGGCCTCTGTATTTATCACACACCGACTTGTTAGTACCACGACAGCATAGCCTCCCAATAGACTGGAGCGATTCTCCGAGCGCTTCTGATATTGCGCAGGCTTCAGCCAGCATGCGAGTTATCACGTCATGTAAAAATCCTCTGCCATTGATTCATTATTCAAATGCGTAACATCAGTTATGATGAAAGCATCACGCAAAAACAGGAAACCAATAATGCTACAACGCGATGAATTACTGGCATATCTGGAGGAAATACTCAATGTGCAAGCCTTTGCTGACTACGCGCCCAATGGCTTGCAAGTGGAAGGCCGCACCGACATAAAAAAAATAGTGACCGGAGTGACTGCTTGTCAGGCGCTGGTGGATGCCGCAGTGGAACGGAAAGCCGATGCATTACTGGTACACCACGGGTATTTCTGGAAGGGTGAAGATGCCTGCATTGTCGGTATGAAAAAGCAACGTCTCGGAGCATTACTGGCAGCCGATATCAATCTGCTGGCCTACCATTTGCCGCTGGACGCACACCCGGAGCTGGGCAATAACACAGAATTGGCAAAACGGTTAAATCTGCAACAGGAAGGGGTTTTTGGCAGCGAAACCGGCACACCTATCGGCCAATATGGTCGGTTGGCACAGGCCATAAGCGCCGAGGCTTTCGGCAAACTACTGACCCGCAAGCTGGGCCGTGAACCCCTGTATATTGCCGGAACCGATGCTGACATTCAGACGGTTGCCTGGTGTACCGGGGCTGCACAGTCTTACCTTGAGCAAGCCGCTGCACTGGGCGTGGATGCCTTTGTGACGGGAGAAATTTCCGAGCAAACGGTGCATGTGGCCCGTGAACTGGGTTTGCATTTTTTCAGTGCAGGTCACCATGCCACGGAACGTGGTGGCGTGCAGGCACTGGGCGCACACCTTGCCACGCACTTCGGGTTGACGGTGGAATTTGTGGATATCCATAACCCGGTGTGAAGAGTCACCGCCATTACATTAAACCGTAGGGTGGGCATGTTTTTTTGTGCCCACGCAGCATGTAATAACAAAGAGTGTAAAAAATATACCCACAGTCAATGCAGCCCCTCAACCCGGGGCGAAAAACGTTAAACACCCCTGCAATAAATCCAACTATTACTTGTTACGCCCTCACTCTTGGTGTGCCTTTTCACACTGTTAAAAAACGGGTTAAAATCCAGGACTGTGAAATGATAGACTCTGCACAGGTCGCGTTTTTCACCGTTTTTTCCTTGCAAAATGACTGGGGTAATTTTGCAAGCATCTCATGTGACAGAAATTCAAGCTCATCGGTAAGAGGGGTATTACACCCCCGATTAATGCCCATGCAAGAAACGATTGAATTTCAGTGCGCCTAAAATAAGGTTAGCTTCATAACAAATATAATGCGTTTATAACTAAAATTCGCAACAAGTGAACTCCAGGAGGGAGAATTTAATTAAATGGACAAACACATAACAATATCGGGTCAGTGGAATATATACCTGTTTCTGTTGGTACTCTTTTTTTTATCTGCATGTAGTGAAGAAAAAAATCCAGCAGACATGGCTACCACAGCTCCCAAGATAACCGCTGAACTGATTGAAACCGACAACGCCGAAAATACTCCCGACCTACAACTTGCACTGAACAGTAACGACCCTGCTCCCGAAGTACCCGATCAAAATGATGATGCTCCCTCTGACATCCCGATACATGATTTTAGTGAATCAGCATGGGGAACCGCCGAGCTGATTGCGGCCGACAAAGCAAGAGATGTATTTTGGCCTCAGGTTACTCTGGACAACAATGGCAATGCCCTCGTGGTGTGGGTCCAAAAAGAGGGGGCCCGTACTAATATTCAGGCAAACCGGTTTAATGGATCAGGCTGGGGGACTGCCGAATTGATTGAGACCGACAATGCGGGGGACTCTTTATGGCCGCAGGTTGCCTTGGATAACCACGGCAATGCCCTCGCCGTGTGGGCTCAAAATGATGGCTTCCGCACCAACATCAGGGCTAACCGGTTTAACGGATCAGACTGGGGCGATGCCAAACTGATTGAGACCGGTAATGAAGGGGATGCCTTGTGGCCTCAGGTTGCTCTGGACAATCGCGGCAATGCCCTCGCCGTGTGGGCTCAGAACGATGGCATCCGCACCAACATCTGGGCTAACCGGTTTAACGGGTCCAACTGGAGCATTGCTGAACTGGTTGAAACCAATAATGCTGGGAGTGCTTTATGGCCCCAGATCAGGTTCGATAACGCTGGCAATGCCCTCGCCGTATGGATTCAAAGCGATGGCCACCGCACCAGCGTCTGGGCTAACCGGTTTAATGGCTCACATTGGGGCACTGCTGAACTGCTTGAGACCGACAATGCAGGCGATGTTTTGTGGCCCCAGGTCGCGTTTGACCATCACGGTAATGCCTTCGCGGTGTGGGCCCAAAATGACGGTATCCGTTATAACATCTGGGCTAACCGCTTTAATGGGTCCAGCTGGGGTACCGCCGAACGGATTGAAACCGACAATGTAGAAGATGCATTCAAACCTCAAATCGCCTTTGATAACAACGGCAATGCTCTCGCCTTGTGGGGGCAATACGATGGTGCTCGCACCAACATCTGGGCAAACCGCTTTAACGGTGCAGACTGGGGTACCGCTGAATTGATTGAAACCGACGATGCAGGAAACGCCTTTGGGCCTCAGCTTGCATTTGATGACACTGGCAGCGCCTTCGCGGTGTGGGTCCAAAACGATGGCACTCGTTATAATATCCGGGCAAACCGCTTTGACGGATCAGACTGGGGCACCGCCGAACTGATCGAGACCGACAACAGAGGAGATGCTTTCAAACCTCAAATTGCATTGGATAACAATGGCAATGCCCTTGCGGTGTGGAAGCAATACAATGGTATTCGTGAAAACATCCGGGTAAACCATTTCAGGTAAGCCCGGCTTGCGTGAGCCACATTTAACCGGGGTCCGGCAAGTGTTCGTGCTTGCAGAACCCCGGTTAAGTCATAAAAATCAGCGCCATACCTGCGGCTTGATGTGGTGGGAAAAATCCCTTAGAATGCGCGGCTCTCAAGCGTTCTCTCAAAGTGGCTTATCCACGGAGCGCTCATATAACAGATTTGAGGCTGATAGCATGAAGTTGGAAACTCATCCCGCTTACCACGAAATCAAAGTGAAATGCAGCTGCGGGAATACCTTCGAAACCCGCTCCACACTGGACCTGGACAAAGAACTCCTTCTGGATGTCTGCTCCGCGTGTCATCCGTTTTACACCGGCAAGCAGAAAATTGTGGACACCGGTGGCCGCGTTGATAAATTCCGTCAGAAATACGGCGCGAAATAAAACCCGAATTGCTGATTCGCGCGTATCGCAACACGGTACAGGCGTGCAATTTTTGCTGTAGCAGTGGCAAATGGCATAGCACTACAACAAATAGCAGCATAAAAAAGACCAATAAAAAAAGGGCGTCCTCGCAGGACGCCCTTTTTGTTTGTCTGCTGTTTTGTTTTATCGTTGCCGGTTCGCCAACCCTGGCGGCACAAACTGAGCAGACAAATTGTGCGGTCGGCACTGTCGCTGAAACCGTTACGGTATCTCAGGTGATTGACGGGGATACCCTGCGGCTACGTGACGGACGCCTGGTACGTTTGATCGGCATCAATACCCCGGAGATCGGACGTGAAGGCAGACCATCCGAGCCACTGGCCAAAGCGGCGCGCAAAGCCCTGCAAACATTACTGGGCAAAACCACCACGGTGGGTTTACGTTTTGACCGGGAAAAACAGGATCGTTACGGGCGTCTGCTGGCACATGTTTATTTATCGGACGGCACCAATATTGAGGTGGCCTTGCTGACCGCAGGTCTGGCGGCGCAAATCGTGGTACCACCCAATGTGATGCAACTTGAGTGCTACCAAACGGCGGAAAACAACGCCCGCAAAACCGGAAAAGGGGTATGGCAGAATATTTATCGTCCTGTCCCGGTGAAAGAGGTTTCGCACAATGCGCGCGGGTTTCGTATTATTCGCGGTCGCGTGTTGCAGGTGGGCGAAAGCCGACGTTCAGTGTGGTTGAATTTTCAGCCGCGCCCCAGTGAAGGGCCACGCGAAGGCGTCGCTGTACGCATTGCGCGTACCGACCTGGAATGGTTTGGCAATAGACAGCTACACTCCTTGCGAGGAAAAAATATTATCGTGCGCGGCTGGTTGTCGCCTTATAAAAAACAGCTGGTGATGCGGCTGCGACACCCGGCCAGCATGGAAATTGTACCGTAACA